>NZ_JARUHH010000028.1:0-2981 GCF_043558025.1 Fictibacillus sp. UD | reverse complement strand
CTCAAAACTAGATACGACGTTTCCAAACGTTATGCATTTTAAGGATAAGCCCTCGACCGATTAGTATCTGTCAGCTCCACGTGTCACCACGCTTCCACACCAGACCTATCAACCTCATCATCTCTAAGGGGTCTTACTCACTTAACGTGATGGGAAATCTCATCTTGAGGGGGGCTTCATGCTTAGATGCTTTCAGCACTTATCCCGTCCACACGTAGCTACCCAGCTATGCCCCTGGCGGAACAACTGGTACACCAGCGGTGTGTCCATCCCGGTCCTCTCGTACTAAGGACAGCTCCTCTCAAATTTCCTGCGCCCGCGACGGATAGGGACCGAACTGTCTCACGACGTTCTGAACCCAGCTCGCGTACCGCTTTAATGGGCGAACAGCCCAACCCTTGGGACCTACTTCAGCCCCAGGATGCGATGAGCCGACATCGAGGTGCCAAACCTCCCCGTCGATGTGGACTCTTGGGGGAGATAAGCCTGTTATCCCCAGGGTAGCTTTTATCCGTTGAGCGATGGCCCTTCCATGCGGAACCACCGGATCACTAAGCCCGACTTTCGTCCCTGCTCGACTTGTAGGTCTCGCAGTCAAGCTCCCTTGTGCCTTTACACTCTGCGAATGATTTCCAACCATTCTGAGGGAACCTTTGGGCGCCTCCGTTACTGTTTAGGAGGCGACCGCCCCAGTCAAACTGCCCGCCTGACACTGTCTCCGAACCGGATCACGGTTCAAGGTTAGAATTTCAATACAGCCAGGGTAGTATCCCACCGACGCCTCCACCGAAGCTGGCGCTCCGGCTTCTCAGGCTCCTACCTATCCTGTACAAGCTGTACCAAAATCCAATATCAAGCTGCAGTAAAGCTCCATGGGGTCTTTCCGTCCTGTCGCGGGTAACCTGCATCTTCACAGGTACTATAATTTCACCGGGTCTCTCGTTGAGACAGTATCCAAGTCGTTACACCTTTCGTGCGGGTCGGAACTTACCCGACAAGGAATTTCGCTACCTTAGGACCGTTATAGTTACGGCCGCCGTTTACTGGGGCTTCAATTCAGAGCTTCTCCGTAAGGATAACCCCTCCTCTTAACCTTCCAGCACCGGGCAGGTGTCAGCCCCTATACTTCACCTTGCGGTTTCGCAGAGACCTGTGTTTTTGCTAAACAGTCGCTTGGATCTATTCACTGCGGCTCTCTCGGGCGATAAACCCTATCAGAGCACCCCTTCTCCCGAAGTTACGGGGTCATTTTGCCGAGTTCCTTAACGAGAGTTCTCCCGATCATCTTAGGATTCTCTCCTCGCCTACCTGTGTCGGTTTGCGGTACGGGCACCTCTTTCCTCACTAGAGGCTTTTCTTGGCAGTGTAGGATCAGGGACTTCGGTACTAAAATTTCCCTCGCCATCACAGCTCAGCCTTCACGTTGGGCGGATTTGCCTACCCAACAGCCTAACTGCTTAGACGCACTATTCCATCAGTGCGCTCACCCTACCTTACTGCGTCCCCCCATTGTTCAAACGGAAAGGAGGTGGTACAGGAATATCAACCTGTTATCCATCGCCTACGCTTTTCAGCCTCGGCTTAGGCCCCGACTAACCCTGAGCGGACGAGCCTTCCTCAGGAAACCTTAGGCTTTCGATGGACAAGATTCTCACTTGTCTTTCGCTACTCATACCGGCATTCTCACTTCAAAGCGCTCCACCAGTCCTTCCGGTCTGACTTCGCTGCACTTCGAACGCTCCCCTACCCCTGTACCATACGGTACAAGCCATAGCTTCGGTGATACGTTTAGCCCCGTTACATTTTCGGCGCAGAGTCACTCGACCAGTGAGCTATTACGCACTCTTTAAATGGTGGCTGCTTCTAAGCCAACATCCTGGTTGTCTGGGCAACTCCACATCCTTTGCCACTTAACGTATACTTTGGGACCTTAGCTGATGGTCTGGGCTGTTTCCCTTTTGACTACGGATCTTATCACTCGCAGTCTGACTCCCGCGGATAATTCTCTGGCATTCGGAGTTTGACTGAATTCGGTAACCCTGTGGGGGCCCCTAGTCCAATCAGTGCTCTACCTCCAGGAATCTTGCCGCGAGGCTAGCCCTAAAGCTATTTCGGGGAGAACCAGCTATCTCCGTGTTCGATTGGCATTTCACCCCTACCCACACCTCATCCCCGCACTTTTCAACGTGCGTGGGTTCGGGCCTCCATTCAGTGTTACCTGAACTTCACCCTGGACATGGGTAGATCACACGGTTTCGGGTCTACGACCACGTACTATGTCGCCCTATTCAGACTCGCTTTCGCTGCGGCTCCGTCTTATCAACTTAACCTTGCACGGGATCGTAACTCGCCGGTTCATTCTACAAAAGGCACGCCGTCACCCGTTAATGGGCTCCGACTACTTGTAGGCACACGGTTTCAGGATCTATTTCACTCCCCTTCCGGGGTGCTTTTCACCTTTCCCTCACGGTACTGGTTCACTATCGGTCACTAGGGAGTATTTAGCCTTGGGAGATGGTCCTCCCGGATTCCGACGGGGTTTCACGTGTCCCGCCGTACTCAGGATCCACTCAGGAGAGAACGAAGTTTCAGCTACAGGGCTGTTACCTTCTTTGGCTGGCCTTTCCAGACCGCTTCACCTACTTCGTTCCTTTGTAACTCCATGTAGAGTGTCCTACAACCCCAGAGGGCAAGCCCTCTGGTTTGGGCTGTTTCCGTTTCGCTCGCCGCTACTCAGGAAATCGCATTTGCTTTCTCTTCCTCCGGGTACTTAGATGTTTCAGTTCCCCGGGTCTGCCTTCTCATACCCTATGTATTCAGATATGGATACCATCCCATTACGGATGGTGGGTTCCCCCATTCGGAAATCCCCGGATCAATGCTTACTTACAGCTCCCCGAGGCATATCGGTGTTCGTCCCGTCCTTCTTCGGCTCCTAGTGCCAAGGCATCCACCGTGCGCCCTTTCTAGCTTAACCTTAT
>NZ_JARUHH010000027.1:0-14518 GCF_043558025.1 Fictibacillus sp. UD | reverse complement strand
TGGAGCGGGTGATGAGAATCGAACTCACGACCAGAGCTTGGAAGGCTCTTGTTTTACCACTAAACTACACCCGCATAAAGAATGGTCGGGAAGACAGGATTTGAACCTGCGACCCCCTGGTCCCAAACCAGGTGCTCTACCAAGCTGAGCCACTTCCCGACATATGGCGCGCCCTGAGAGATTCGAACTCCCGACCTTTTGATTCGTAGTCAAACACTCTATCCAGCTGAGCTAAGGGCGCCTATTTTAATGCATTATATGTTATTTGTAAAAGTTGGTGCGGTCGAGAGGACTCGAACCTCCACGGGGATACCCCCACTAGCCCCTCAAGCTAGCGCGTCTGCCATTCCGCCACGACCGCGCGGCTAGATGCCAGCGCATGAGCACTGCAACTTATTTGAGAAATTAATATGGTGCGGGTGAAGGGACTCGAACCCCCACGTCAAAGACACTAGATCCTAAGTCTAGCGCGTCTGCCAATTCCGCCACACCCGCATATTAATTTGAAAATGGTGAGCCATGAAGGACTCGAACCTTCGACCCTCTGATTAAAAGTCAGATGCTCTACCGACTGAGCTAATGGCTCTTATTGTTAATAAGGTTTAGTGTTTATATTTTAAACACTTATCTTAAAAAGAAAAAATGGCTGGGCTAGCTGGATTCGAACCAACGCATGTCGCAGTCAAAGTGCGATGCCTTACCGCTTGGCTATAGCCCAACACCTTAGAAAAAATGGCGGACCCGACCGGGGTCGAACCGGCGATCTCCTGCGTGACAGGCAGGCATGTTAACCACTACACCACGAGTCCATCTATCTATAGGTATACTTTATTATGTTATAAAGTGGTGACCCGTACGGGATTCGAACCCGTGTTACCGCCGTGAAAGGGCGGTGTCTTAACCGCTTGACCAACGGGCCACATGGCAGAGAAGAAGGGATTCGAACCCTCGCACCGCGTTAGCGATCTACTCCCTTAGCAGGGGAGCCCCTTGAGCCACTTGGGTACTTCTCTGTATGGCTCCACAGGTAGGACTCGAACCTACGACCGATCGGTTAACAGCCGATAGCTCTACCACTGAGCTACTGTGGAATGTCTTTTAAGGACAATTAATATCATAATTGTTTCAGCGTCAGATGTCAACCTGTTTTAGAAGTTTTTTTCTGAGCATTTATCGCTTTAGCTACCTTAACGACCTTGTTAAGAAAGCTATGTAAAAGGTATGTCTAACAGCGACTTAATTAAATTACCACATACCTATAATCGAAGTCAATACTCTATTTTAAAGAAACCTGTTTTAATTTTCCGCGGCACTTTCCGCATACATACTTTTTCGTATCAATTCTTCTCTTTCTTTTATAAGACTGCATACAGTCTGCGCATATATATTGATATTTATAACTCTCTGCTCTTCTTTTTTCAGGGATGGACTGACAGAAGCGAGAGCCGCCTACTCTATTCAGCCAATACTTAAAATCGTAATCACTATGTTTATATCCCTTGCCTTCTATATGCATATGGTAGTGCACGAGCTCATGTTTAATAACCCCGATCAATTCTTCCATGCCGAATGCCTCGTAAAGATGCGGGTTCATTTCTATGTCATGAGTTCTTAGAAGATATCGTCCTCCTGTTGTTCGCAGCCTTTTATTAAATCTGGCTCTGTGGCGAAACGGTTTATCGAAGAACTGAAGGGAGATTTCTTCGGTAAGTTTTTGTAATTCCGCGTCAGTCATGGTCAAGCTCCTTATATTTCAAGTTCACACCAACAAGCTACTATACATAGACTAATACACAAATAACGGATTGGGAAGTTCAAGGAGGTTCTCTATATGCCAACATGGTTTAAAAGACAGCTCCGTCGTGCTTATTACCAAAAAGATCGTTACCAAATCCGCTTACTTAATCAGTGCTGGTTCTTTTATAACAAAAAACACTCCTCCAGTGAAGAGTAATTTACTGGAGAAGTGCTTTATCTTGTTGTTGCTTTTCCACACGTTGTCTTATTTAGGAGCAATCATCGTTAAGGCGATTCGTTGTTTAGCTACATCTACAGAATCTACCCATACGGTTACAACTTGTCCTACACTTACAACATCCATTGGGTTCTTAATAAAACGATTGGTTAACTTAGAGATGTGCACAAGCCCATCTTGTTTAACACCGATATCTACAAACGCTCCAAAATCAACGACGTTACGAACGGTACCTTGCAGTTCCATCCCTTGTGATAAGTCTTCCATCTTAAGAACATCTGTTTTAAGCACTGGTCCCGAAAAAGCATCACGTGGATCTCTTCCTGGTTTAGTGAGACCTTCGATAATATCTTTTAAAGTTGGTACACCAATATCCAGTTTTTCAGATGTCTCATCTAGTGATAGGGAATTTAATTTTTCCGCCAGAGCTTCTGATCCAATATCAGCCGGGGTAAAACCAAGTTCCTTTAATAATGATTTAGTCGCTGGATAGCTTTCTGGGTGTATACCCGTTTGATCAAGCGGCTGATTCCCATCAACCACTCGCAGAAACCCAATACATTGCTCATACGTTTTCGCACCGAGGCGCGGAATCTTCTTAAGTTCTGTTCTGTTTTTGAATTTCCCGACTTCATTCCGTTTTAAGATAATGTTCTGTGCGACTGTTTTGGACAAACCTGAAACATATTGAAGCAATGAAGAAGATGCTGTGTTTACGTTAACACCTACTTGGTTAACGGCAGTCTCAACCACAAATGAGATTTCTTCCCCTAGTCTTTTTTGGGAAACATCATGCTGATACTGACCAACCCCAATTGACTTAGGGTCGATCTTTACAAGTTCAGCTAACGGATCTTGAAGTCTTCGTGCAATAGATACAGCGCTTCTTTCCTCAACTTGAAGGTCAGGGAATTCTTCACGCGCTACACTTGATGCCGAATAAACACTCGCACCCGCTTCGTTTACAATTACGTAGGCCACTGACTTCTCTAGGTCTTTAAGTGTTTCAGCAATAAACTGTTCTGTTTCACGTGATGCTGTACCATTTCCAATCGCAGCAATTTCAATATCGTATTGTTCGATCAACTTTTTCACAACGGCAGCAGATTTTTCAACCTCTGACCGCGGCGGTGTAGGATAAATGGTTTGAATGTGCAGGACTTTTCCCGTTTCATCTACTACACCTAGTTTGCATCCTGTTCGATATGCAGGATCGACGCCAAGAACTACCTTCCCCTTCAGCGGAGCTTGCAGCAAAAGGCTTCTCACATTTTCAGAAAAAATATGAATCGCGCGTTCCTCAGCTTGTTCAGTAAGCGCGGTCCGGATTTCACGTTCAATGGAAGGAGCAATCAACCGCTTATATGCGTCTTCCATCGCTTCACGGATATAAACTGCAGTTGGCGAACTGGAACGCTTGATTGTTTTTCTCTCCATTTTAGAAAGAATCAATTCTGATGGAGTTACGATACTTACTCTCAAAATATTTTCTTTCTCGCCTCGGTTAACCGCCAAAACGCGATGTGGAACGATTTTTCGGATCGGTTCTTGGTATTCGTAGTACATTTCAAATACTTTTTTCTCATCATTTTCGGTATTTTTACCGTCCGTTTTGATTTCACCTTTTGAAAATGTATCTTCGCGGATCCACTTTCGCATATCTGCATCATCAGACAGCATTTCAGCAATGATATCTTTTGCACCTGTTAAAGCATCCTCAGCTGAAAGCACTTCTTTTTCTTCGTTTATGTATGCTGCAGCTTTTGTTAGTGGATCATCATTGTTTTGTTCCAACAGCCAATGCGCTAGTGGTTCCAGTCCTTTTTCTTTGGCTATCGTTGCCTTAGTTCTTCTTTTTTGTTTATAAGGACGGTAAATATCTTCTAGATCCTGAAGCTTTTGAGCTTTCGAAATGGCGGCTGTTAATTCTTCAGTAAGTTTTCCTTGTTCATCGATAAGACGAATAATTTCTTCTTTTCGAGTCGCTAAGTTTTGCAAATACGTCCATCGATCCATGATGTCTTTAATCTGTACTTCATCCAGACCGCCTGTTAATTCTTTTCGGTATCGTGCGATGAATGGAACTGTATTCCCTTCTTCTAAAAGAGCAATAACTTGATTAATTTGTTTGCCCTTTACACTTAATTCTTGTTCCATTGTTCTCAATGCTTGTTCACTAATAGGTTGTCCCAATAAGAACACTCCTTTTTCAATCAATTAGTACTATTATAAACCAATACAGGTGCGCCGTAAAAAAAGGGAAAGTTGTTTTGTAATTACATTGATGCTTTTGAAAGTAGTTGATTTCCGTTTAAGGTGCTCGCTTTCCGCGGGGCAGGCGGTGAGCCACATTCGTACGTTTCACTCTTAAGTGTCTCACCTGCCCGCCTGTCCCGCAGGAGTCTCACACCTTCCACTACAACCAACTGATCAAAGGAGACAATAAAAAAATGAAAAGCAACAATCTTTTAATGCACAGCCTTTAAAAATAACCCTAAGAAGATCAACAAACAAAAAACACCATCCTAAAATCTTGATAAGGATGATGTTTAGCTAACTAATATTTATTTGTCCTACGATGCATGTAGCATCATCGTTAATATCCTGAGGCAATCCACTGATATAAATGACGGACTCTTTCGGAGAGATCATTTTCGTTAACAGTGAACGGCTTTGAGTATGAATATCCATACCATCGGAATAAAGCATTAACGTTAACTCTTTTTCAAACTTGAAGTCCTGTACTTTAAATCGTTCAGGCTTTCCTACAAGAAAACCCGCTTTCGTTAAAGGGTGTATGGCTCTTTGTCTTTCAGCAGAGATCATAAAACGGATGTTACCTACACCTGAATAAGTGGCTGTGTGATTTTTATAATCGACTTTAACAATTGCGATTACAGCACCACGAGTATGTCTTAACCCCTCATTGCAAAGATGCATCAGCTGTTCCGCTGATTCATGATGATGCTGATCAATAATGTCAGTAGCAGCTCCTGAAGCCTCTTTTGCCATTTTGCCGCTCCCTAAACCATCTGCAACGGCGCAAATCAAATAATCTTCCGTTTCTTTCACGTAAAAACTATCTCCGCAAAGATCATTTCCCTTTTTAGGTTTCTGATAAGAGGAAACAGATGCTCTGCTAAATTGATAGTGTTCGATCATCTAAGTGCCTCCGAAGGCGATACTCGCAACGCTTCTTTTAACTTTTCTAATGCTCTTCTTTGCAGTCGAGAAACATGCATCTGGGATATGTCTAAACGTTCTCCCGTTTCCTTTTGGCTTAGGTTCTCAAAATACGTACACTGTAAGATTTCACGTTCACGTTCAGAAAGAACAGCAAATGCTTTCTGCAAAAGCAGCCTTTTATCGATTTGATCAAAACCATCATCGTTGGATCCCACTAAGTCGAGAAGTGTAACCGTACTTCCCTCCTGATCCGCTTCAATAGAGCTATCCACGGATAGAGCTTGATAACTTTTACCCATTTCCATCGTCTCTAGAACTTCTTCCTCTGAAACTTCCAGGAACTCAGCGATCTCAAAGATCTTAGGTGATCTTTGCAAGCGAGTCGTTAGTTCTTCAACGGCTTTCTTGATTCTCGGACCTAATTCTTTAATACGACGCGGTACATGCACACTCCATGTTTTATCACGAATAAAACGTTTAATTTCCCCAACAATTGTTGGAACGGCAAATGATTCAAAAGATCTGCCAAACGTTTTGTCGTATCTTCTAAAAGCTGCAAGCAAACCAATCATGCCGACTTGAACTAAATCGTCATGGATGCTTTTCCCTTTAGAAAACTTTCGTGCAAGAGAATGTACTAAGTCTTGGTACTGCAATACAAGATTTGTTTGAATTTCTTCATTTCTAGGATCTTGCTGCAGTTCATCAATCCATGCGTAGACCTGTTCTTTACTGTGAAGGCGCTGGTGAGATTCTGTCGACATGTTCCTCCACCTCATCTCTGTGAAGATACTTTGTCATCATTACAACGACACCGGCTTCACTGCTTATTTCTACCTTGTCCATTAGTGTATCTATCAGAAAGAGGCCTAAACCTCCCTCATGCAGTTGATCAACTGATTTACCATCTACAGGGCCAAGATCTTTTGAGATAGATTCAACGTCGAAACTTTTTCCTTGATCGACAACCGTAATTTCCATACGGTCATCATGTATATTGCAGCCAATGCGAACTTGGCCATGATCTCCTTCAGTGTAAGCATGATTTACAACATTCGTTACGGCTTCTGAAACTGCAATTTTAATATCTTCAATTTCATCAAACGCAAAACCCATGCGGTTTGCCAGACCAGAAATCGTTAATCTGACTACTCCCACATAATCCGGCTTTGCCGGAACGTTCATTTCAATATAGTCGGACGCTGTTCTCATAGCGCCTCCCCCTTTACTCCGCTTTCGATGTCCATTACCTCAGTTAAACCGGTAATTTCAAAGATACGTTTTACACGTTCCGTCATGCCTCTAAGCTTTAATGAGCTGTTGTTGGCTTTAGAGGACTTTAAAGCTCCTACAAAAATACCCAATCCTGTGCTGTCCATATATTCAATACCAGAAAGGTCTACGATTACGACGTTTCCTTCTATTTCAGTTAAAGGAAGCATAACTTCTTTAAGTTTCGGAGCCGTATATGCGTCTACTTCCCCGGTAAGTTTTAATTCATATGTTTCATTTATTTGGCCTTGATTAATTTGTAAATTCATTGTTTTTCCCCCCAAGCTTTGTATGGAACCATACGGTACCTTTACCCTAATTGAATACTGTTTAAACCAGTCTTTTTAAAATAATTAAAGTAAAATCATCTCTGAGCTCGAATCCTTGAAGTCGATCCAACTCCTGAAATACATTCTCAACAATTTTTTGAGAGGGTAGATCCATATATTTACGAATGAGAGAAACAATTTCTTCTCTTTCAATAAACCCTTTACTCGTCCTGCACTCGGTCACTCCATCTGAAAGCAGGATGACCATATCTCCAACTTCTATCTCCTTTTCATACGGATGATAGGTTGTTGTGCGAGAAACCCCGAGAACAAGGCCTTTAGCAATAAGATCATGAAACTTATCTTCTTTTGCATTGTAAATAAATCCTGGTTCATGACCGGCACCGGCATAGTAGAACTTATGACTTTCCGGTTCATATACACCATGAAACATCGTAATAAACATGTTGCTATGAACATTTTGTTCAACAACACGGTTTAAATTTTCCAGTAGAAGATGAGGTTTCATCTGTTCTTCAGGCAAGCTGTCCATCGCGTATTTAATCATAGACATACAGAGTGCAGCGGGTATGCCTTTGCCAATGATGTCAGCTACAGCGACACTGAGACTGTTGCCGCTTTTAACAAAATTATAATAATCACCATTCATTTTTTTAGCCGGAACACTTACAACCCCAATGTCCAACTCGTCAAATTCAGGTACATCGCTAAGCAGCAATGTTTGCTGCATGCTTGCGGCAACTTCAATTTCAGATTCCAACTGTTGCTGTTTATCCCGCAAACTTTGATGTTCGCGGTAAGCGAAGCCATAGCCAATCATAGATTCAAGCAGAAAGTCAAAAGAGTCTCTCATCTCTTCCGACATATCCGGGAAAAGCTCATCCATTACTTGAATGTGTAAGCTCACTAAATCCTCGGGTGATATCTGCTGCTCCAGCAGTTTCCTGCTAAATTGCTGGGCTTTATAGAGTGTCGTCTCGGTTTTGGCTTTTAGATAGACTGATAATAAATCTTGGTAACGTTCAGTTAGTGCGTCCTTTGCAGTCAAGAGCTCTCCTCCTAACGAAGCCATTTAGTAGCAGATATCTCCGTTCCCACGTCAACCGTGGACTCTATCGAGAATTCATCCATTAAACGCTTCACGCCTGGCAATCCAGCTCCTAATCCGCCGGAAGTCGTATAGCCATCTTCCATAACTTTTCGGATTTCTCGGATTCCAGGACCATTATCTAAGGCTACGATTCGCAGTCCTTTTTTTCCTAATTGATTGATCGGTTCGATGCAAATCTTTCCTCGACCGGCATATAAATAAATATTACGTGCGAGTTCGGAAATCGCTGTTGTGATTCTGGCTTGATCAACATTTCCGAAACCAAGCTCTTTAGCCATGTTTCTTCCAAGTTGACGGGCACTTACGATGTCCCACTCATTGCGTACTTCAACACAGGATTGGATGTCCATAATCATCCCTCCAGTTCCAGACGCAATTTATCAAGCCCCTGTTCTAAGTCAAGTGCTGTCGAAACTTCCCTCATTGAAATTCCAAGGTCAATTAAAGTAATAGCAACTGCGGGCTGTATTCCTGTCAATACAACTTGAGCTCCCATTAACTTTGACATCCTCACCACATCTCCAAGAACTTTTGCAATAAAGGAGTCAATCATGTCTACTGACGTTAAGTCAATAACAACTCCCTTTGCCCCTGTATCATGAATCTTGTTAAGCAAATCCTCTTGAAATTGAAGGGCTGTTTGATCGTCCATTTCTACTTGAATGGTGATCAATAAATATTCGTGCAATTTTAAAATAGGAATCCTCATTTTTTTCCCCTCACTCCCTATTTATTGCTAATTAACTGCTGATTTGTGATCTCCAGTGCGTTTTCCATGCCTTTTTGAAGAGTACTCTTCGTAGGGAATAGACTTAAATCAATACCCAGGCTTACAATAGTCTGTGCAATTTCAGGTCTTATTCCTACTAGGATACATGTTGATCCTAATAAACGCACAGCATCTGCCGCTTGAATAATATGATGGGCTACCATCGTATCCACGACTGGAACACCTGTAATATCAATCAGCACAACTTCTGAGCGATATTTAATCACTCCGTTTAAAAGGTTTTCCATGATCAGCTTTGCACGTTCCGTATCAATGGAACCAATCAGAGGCATGACGCTAATGTTGTTGAAAACCGGGATAAGCGGAGCGGAAAGTTCTAATAATGCTGTTTTTTGGATAGAAACGGTTCTTTCCCAAATTTGAGATGAATTTTCCACCACTTGGTTAAGAATAGGATCTAACCATCTGTCGATTTCTCTATATACGGACGCAAGCTTTTCTTTGTCCATATCTGTCTGAACTAAAAAGTTGACGATAACACGGCGTGCAGCTTGAAGTCCTTGTGTTATATAGCTCAAAGGTAAGCCTGTATGAAGCACTTGATCAAAAAACTCATCAAGTGTTCCATCTTTAGATATATCATGATAATTAATGTGTTTAATTAACATTTTAAAAAACTGCTGATCGGTCTCATCACTAAATTTAAGTGTAGTCCCAGCTAGTTCCTTTTCTTTAAAGAGGTTGACTTCTTTTAGCCAATTATTTTTTAGGGTCTCTTGATTCTCATTGACCATCTGTACAATCAAGTTGTCCAATTTTTCTTGCACCCCCACTACAATTAGTATCAATATCTATTATTTCACTTCTGTATATATTGTGCAATGTTTACTCTTTTTCTAACTTTGGATATATAACCCAAGATGGCAATTGTTAAACATGTATTTTTTTCCAGTTGTTTTTTGTTATCTTTATTCCTTTTGAAAAAGTTGATTTCCGTTTCAGATGCTCGCTTTCCTTGGTGCAGGCGGTGAGCCACATTCTTAACGTTTCACTTTTAAGTGTCTCACCTGCCCACCTGTCCCGCAGGAGTCTCGCATCTTTCACTCCAATCCACTTGTCATGGAAGAAAATGAACAAATATACCAAAAGCCACAATCTTTTATAAAAACCTTTATTAATGAAAGCAAAAAATAGTAGATAAAATAAAAAACCGCCAGACATTCTGTCAGACAGTTTCCTAAATTGTGATATGAGATTTAAAAATCAACCAGACCTGTGCTGATCTGCAATGCGTCGTCTACCCTGCGCATCATGTCTTCATCCAGTTGTGTTATTTTATCTGTTAATCTTTGCTTGTCAATCGTCCTGATCTGTTCAAGCAAAATAACTGAATCCCGTTCAAAGCCGTATTTTTTAGAATCTATTTCAACGTGTGTTGGTAGTTTTGCTTTCTGAATTTGGGCTGTGATTGCAGCAACTATTACAGTAGGGCTAAAACGGTTTCCGATATCGTTCTGGATTATCAGTACAGGGCGAATTCCGCCTTGTTCTGAACCAACTACCGGTGAAAGATCTGCAAAGTAAACGTCTCCGCGTTTGACTATCAAGGACTACACCCCGCTAACTAAGCGGTCCAAGGTATGATCGGCTTCCTCCTCTAACATAAATGCTTCTGAGGCAATCGTTAGATTGATCTTAGCCATTTCCATGTAACCTTGTCTCATCTCATCACGAAACTGACGCTTATTCTTCCGCTCGCGAAGAAACATCTCAGTAGCTTGATGGATAAATTCGCTGCGGTCCAAATTTTCTTTTTTAATGACACGATCAACCTCACTTAATAATTTCTGAGGAAGACTAATCACTATTCGTTTTGTGTTCAATTCGGACACAACATACACCTCCAGCGCAAAGCTATACTACGATCAAATTCCTTTTAACCACATATAATCTTATCACTTCAATATTCCATTTGCAAAGCGATTTCAAGTTATTTATTCTACAAAATTTTTAATAGTCCTTCTAATATTCTGCTAAAAATTTAGAATTACATTCATATTTTCTGTAATTCGACCATTTTTCACATAAACTCTCGGCACTCGAGCAGAAATGAGACACGGAATTTCATAATTTATTGTTTTCGCTATCCCCGCTACCTCATCAATCTCTATTCTCTCATCTTTTTGACTGCCTATTAATGTAGCAACTTCACCAACAATCATTCTTTCTGGAAGCCTTACTATGCACTGATCCATGCAGATTCGGCCAATTATCGGCATACGCTCGCCTTTAATTAGAACAAATGCACCCGGTGAAAGTCTTCTTTGCCACCCGTCAGCATAACCGATCGGAAGGGTGCCTACCCACTCTTCATCTTTTGCCGTATAAGTAGCTCCATAACTTACAGTATCTCCAGGCATAAGTTTTTTAACATGAATGAGCTGTGAGTGAAGGCTAAACGCTTCTTCTAATGAAAACGGCAAGTCTTTCTTTAACTCTCCAGAAGGTGCTAATCCATACATGCTGATGCCAAGACGAACGAGATTAAAAGGACCTTCTACTTTTCGCAAAGCTGCAGCGCTATTCGCACTATGAATCAGGGCTGGCTTCATTCCCCACTCTTGAAGCAAGTCTATATATTTAATGAACTTCTTTCTTTGTTCCTCAAAAAGATCGGATTCCCATTCATCTGCTGTAGCAAAATGTGTAAAAACACCATCAAGATGAAATTTCGCAGAGCGATTCGTATAATGAGAAATTTCATGAAGCTCGCTTTCATCAGATATTCCTACACGGCCCATACCCGTATCAATCTTAATATGAATATTCAAAGGCTGATGGTTCGTATCCTTTAAATACGGTTCTGCCTCAACCAGCCATTCTTTCTGAAAGACCGTTAGAGTGATCTCATTTTCTGCCGCAAGATTAACATATTCGGGACGGACCCGGTTCATAACTAAAATCGGTGCAGTTATACCTTGTTTTCTTAAAGCTAACGCTTCATCAAGCATCGCTACAGCGAGCCATTCTGCTCCTGACTCTAACGCTTCTCGTGCGATCTGATAAGCTCCATGTCCATATCCGTTTGCTTTAACAACAGCCATTATTTTTTGATCAGGGAGATGCTTCTTAAATGATTTTACATTTCGGCTGATTTTATCCAAATCTATTTCTGCCCACGTATCTCGATAAAAATGATGTTGATCCATATGATTGCCTCCCTGCTAATTCTTGTTTGCTGCCTTCTATTTTACCCTCAAAGGCCGTTTTATGTAAGTATATGAAGGTTATCTTAAGCGGTTTTTCATTAAAAACATTTATACCTAATAGGGTATTTAGCTGCATTAATTCAAAATTCATGTGCGGAATCCAAAAGTTTTAAGAGTTTATCCACGAGTTTTGCTCCTCAATCCAAAAGTTTTGGACATATATCCACGAGTGTACAAACCTCGACAATTTTTGCTCAAACTGATGTCCTCATATACCCCTCACAACAAAGCAAAAACAGGCTAGCCTCTTCGCCAGCCTGTTTTTTATCAGTGTATTTAATGTGGGAATTATTTTATAGCCTCACCATAAACAGATCGTGCAATAGCCATTAACTCTTCTTGGCCTAAATTATTGGAAGCAAGGAAATAATCAACACCATTATAATTCCAAGTGATCGACTGGTCTGTCATCGCTCCTACTGTAAACCCTAAATCAACCGGTTCACCGCTTGACATCGTTAGTCGCGATGCTGTTTCCACAGCCGTATTTTTCTGCTGCATCAATGTAAAAGATTTATTTTCTTCTGCATCAGCATAGTTTAATACCACTTTAGAATCATCTTTACCTTGAACGACTTCTCGCTCGTTAACGATGTTTAAGTTAGCTGTGTAAGTCGGATACAGCACTTCAAATTCTTCTCCAGCACCTGAAAAAGTTGGGATCTCGAACTGCGCGCTCGACATATTGGATTCCATATCAAAAGAGTTTTTATCAAACTTAGCGTTAAACTGAACTTTAGAGAAATCCAGTCTCACAAGCTCTTTTTGGTCTTGGTCCATGATGCGGACCTGTTTTGGATCTAGCTCTTTGTTAAGTGTGATTTCTTGCTGATACAAGTTTTTGTTTTGGTAATTTGTTTTTGTATGAAAAACATAGCTTTTTTCTTTCGACTTAAATCCTCTGTCCGTGTCGTTTAGGATATCTGAAATAAGTGATTGGAACAAATACACTTGGCTATTGTTTTCTGGCCAGTCGCTTTGGAATCGGAAGCTTTTATTTAGAGCTGGTGTTAGCACGAATACTCCGTCTTTGTTGCGCAGAATCATCTGACTTTGATCTTTTTCAGCATTTTTTAAGCTGACACGGTAAAAATCCGGCTTTTTATGCCAAATCTCTAAATCGTACGTTAGTGGCTTTTCACCTGTGCTTAACGTCATCTTGGCTTCAGCTTTGTAGCCTGTCATGGATTCCATTCTCTCTTCCAAAGAATCCAGAACATCACTCTGGCTTTGTTCACCGCATGCTGACAGAACCAGTAAGATCATGAACGCCGTCAAAATCATTGACAGTGTTTTCTTCATTTTTTGCCATCCCCTTTGTCCCAAAGTAATTTCGACATTGAAGGGGGACTAACTCTGCATCTTGCAAAGGACTACCCCTTCTACCGCATTACAATATATGAGACAACCCTGGACAATATGCAGACTAGCTTGACGAGCTTTCTAAAATCACTTGTGCCACTGCATGTTCCTTCGTATGAGAAATGGATAAGTGGCATAAATAAGGATATGGGGATGTCAAAAACGGTTTCCCCTTTTCGTCCGACTTAATCTCCATGTCATGCCATGAAAGTTCTGCACCAATACCCACTCCAAGTGCTTTTGCCATCGCCTCTTTAGCTGCAAACCTGCCGGCCAAGAATTCAAACCTTCTGTTTCCATTTAAAGTTTGAAACCGTTTTTGTTCAAACGGTGTTAATACACGCTCTGCAAAACGCGGCTGATGAGAAACAACCCGCTTAATTCTTTTTAATTCAATCATATCGATACCTGTTCCAACAATCATTATAAAATACTCCTCTGCAGCTATATCTTTCGCCCTAATTCCTGGCACATGGTAAACTGAAATAAGACGAATCGGTATGTAAACACTTCATATTAAAAAGGGTGATAATCTAACATGTTTATAAGAGATGAAAGCTTTCAAACCTTTACTAGGCGCTATCCAGTCGTAACTTTCTTAATCGCCGCTCATATTATTGTCTTTCTACTTATTAATTTTACCCCTTTTAGCACCTCTTTGTATCATTTTATGGTCGGGTCAAATTATTACATCTCTGCTGGAGAGTACTGGCGCTTGTTCACACCTATCATTACACACGAAGCTGCTGGTCACTTAATCTTCAATTCGTTTTCCCTTGTTTTGTTCGGCCCTGCACTCGAAGGCATTTTAGGCAAGGTACGGTTTATTATCGGGTATGTAGGTGCTGGTTTAATCGCAAACATCGCTACACTTTTGCTTCTGCCGCTTTCATATGCTCATATTGGTGCATCAGGAGCGATTTTTGGACTGTTCGGTATTTATGTTTATATGCTATATAACCACAGGCAGTATATTGATCGAGCGAATACGCAAATTCTTTTAGTTGTCCTTGGGATCAGCTTAGTTACTACTTTTTTAAACGCACGGATTAATGTTATGGGCCACATCTTCGGATTGATTGGCGGAGCCGCTCTCGCACCCATCATCCTAGCCTCACTTCACAGAAAGAAAAAAAGATGGTAGATAAGAGAACAGGTCTCTTGCCTAGCCTTTATAATTAACTGGGCTTTCGAACCGGCTAACAAATTATACTTTCTGTCCATGTAAAAAAGCACCTCGTAGCTTTGATCTGAACCCGAAAAGTTAGACACGAATAATTAGGCAACCTGTTGGGCTTGAGTCCTGTATTCTATCGGACTTAA
>NZ_JARUHH010000026.1:0-17146 GCF_043558025.1 Fictibacillus sp. UD | reverse complement strand
AACGAGCGCCATACGAAAAAACGAGCGCCATACGAAAAAACGAGCGCCATACGAAAAAACGAGCGCCATACGAAAAATTCACGTTATTTCCTTAAAAAAAGGGAAATTTGTTTAGATTTCAGGATTTATGTGCTAAAATATAAGAACATGTGTACAGTTTTTCACAATATCGTACTACTAGCGTATGACCCGTTATTCCATTTGGCTAGAATAGTAGCAGGTTAGGGGCGTTTAGAGATGAAGTTAATTAATATTGGGTACGGAAATATTGTTGCTGCTCACCGGATTATTGCGGTAGTCAGTCCTGAATCTGCACCGATCAAACGATTAATCACGGTTGCGCGAGAAAAGAACATGCTGATTGATGCTACATATGGCCGCAGAACGAGAGCGGTTGTAGTGACTGACAGTGATCATGTCATTTTGTCAGCTGTACAGCCAGAAACTGTAGCTCACAGACTGATGTCAGTTGATGAGGGCTCAGAAGAAAGTTAGGTTGTGGAGGTTTTTATGGAAAAAGAAAGAGGCATTCTGTTTGTACTTTCCGGTCCGTCTGGTGTTGGAAAAGGAACTGTATGTAAAGCGCTGCGAGAACAAAAGCTGGACATTCAATACTCCGTTTCAGCCACGACTAGAAAGCCGCGTGAAGGCGAACGGCATGGGGTAGAATACTTCTTTAAATCAAAAGAAGAGTTCCTAAACATGATCGAAAATAAAGAGCTGCTCGAGTGGGCAGAATATGTTGGCAACTATTATGGTACACCGATTGAATATGTGAACCAAACGCTTGATGAAGGCAAAGATGTTATTTTAGAGATTGAAGTTCAAGGTGCACTTCAAGTTAAAAACATTTTTCCAGAAGGAGTGTTTATCTTTTTAACACCACCAAGTCTGGATGAATTAAGAAGTCGTATTGTTGGTCGCGGCACAGAAACAGAAGATTTGATCAACAATCGTATGTCTGTTGCCAAAGAAGAAATTGAACTCATGAGACACTATGATTATTCCGTTGTGAATGATGAGATTGACTCAGCTTGTAATCGAATCAAAGCGATCATTACTACTGAACATTGCCGAGTGGACAGAGTTCGTCCGAAATACGAAAAAATTTTAGGAGATGACCAATAATGCTATATCCATCCATCGACTCTCTTATGGAAAAAATAGATTCAAAATATTCCCTAGTAACACTTAGTTCTAAGCGTGCTAGAGAAATCCAGCAGTATGACAATCAACAGATCACAAAGCCAGTATCACACAAGTTTGTTGGAAAAGCTCTTGAGGAAATTCAGTCTGGCATATTAACAAAAGTTGGAGAAACACCTGAAGATTAATAGAACAGCGAAAAAATATACAACCTTGACAAAAGGTTGTTATTTTTTTGTTTAGAACATGTTTCATTAAATTTTTTAATTACATAGTAATGCTGTAAAATAGATGTGGAATGTATAAGATAAGAGCGGCGGAAGGGGTTTATTATGGAAAAGAAAAAAATATTGCTTGCCGTATCAGGCGGAATTGCTGCATACAAGGCAGCTACTGTTGCAAGCAGATTATATCAAAGCGGATATGAAGTAAAAGTAATCTTGACTCAATCTGCTCAAAAATTCATTACACCACTTACCTTTCAAACGCTGACACGGCAAGAAGTTTATACAGATACGTTTGAAGAGAAAGAACCTGCCGTTGTAAGCCATATTGATCTTGCAGATTGGGCTGATCTTGTCATGATTGCTCCTGTGACGGCAAATGTTATTGGAAAACTGGCAAACGGCATCGCTGATGATATGCTTACCACCACTCTGCTCGCAACAAAAGCAGATGTACTGATCGCACCTGCCATGAATGTGAACATGTTTAATCATCCCGCTGTAAAGAGAAACATGGAGACGCTCTCCACATTTGGCTGGCGTTTCATCGAACCGAACGAAGGACTTCTTGCGTGCGGGTGGATCGGTAAAGGGAGACTTGCAGAACCAGAAGAATTAATCGAATCCGTTCATACTTATTTTCATGAAAAGAAAGTAAACCATACAGCACCTTTAAAAGGAAAGAAAGTGCTTGTAACGGCTGGACCAACGAGAGAGGAACTTGATCCCGTTCGTTATTTTACAAATCATTCGTCTGGTAAGATGGGCTACGCAATCGCGGCTGTAGCTAAAGATTTGGGTGCTGACGTTACGCTCGTAACTGGACCTACATCGCTTTCCATTCCTGATGGTATCGCAGTTGAAAAGGTAACTTCAGCAAGAGAGATGTTTGACGCAGTGCTTTCGCGTTTCAGCGAACAAGATATAGTAATCAAATGTGCAGCAGTCGCTGATTATACGCCGACTATTGTTCATAACAATAAATTTAAGAAAAAGAACGACACGTGGACGATTGAACTGAAAAAAACGGACGATATTTTACAAGCGTTAGGCGAGAGGAAAGAACATCAAGTATTGATTGGTTTTGCAGCAGAAACAGAAAATCTTGAAAACTATGCAAAAGACAAGCTCACAAGAAAGAACTTGGATATGGTTGTTGGAAATGATGTTTCAAAAGAAGGATCAGGCTTTGGCAGTGACACGAATGAAATTATGATGATTAAAAAGGATGGTTCGATGAAAACTCTTCCGATCCTTTCTAAAGAAAAAGCGGCAAGAGAAATTTTTGAAGAAGTGATGGAATTGATGAATCGATGATAGCCGCTGTTGTGGTAGACGTTCCATCTGGAAGTGTGAATAAAACCTTTGACTACAAGGTTCCTCCTGAATGGGAGACTTGGGCAGAGCCCGGAATGAGGGTTATCGTTCCGTTTGGACCAAGAAAACTTCAAGGATTCATTCTAGAGTTGAAATCGTCATCATCAGTAAAAGGAATGAAAAACATTTCTGAAATTCTTGATCCGCTTCCTGTTCTAACTACTGAACTTATAGAGCTTGGCAGGTGGCTTGCTGAGAATACGCTAAGCTTTTACATTACGGCTTATCAAGCTATGCTGCCAGCAGCGATGAAAGCAACATATGAGAAGAGCTTTCAAGTGTTACAACCGGAAAAGTTGCCAGACATAATCGCACCTCTTCTTTCAGCAAACAATGAAATCAATGTAAGTGATGTAACAAAAGAGAATCCAGATTTATTGCAAACGCTGCAGACTCTCGCAAAAAAGGGAGTACTTGATGTTGTTTATAAAGTTAAGAACAAAGCAAATAAAAAGAAAGTAAAGTTCGTTGTAATTGCTGACAAATCATCAGCAGAAGAAACAGTGGAACAAAATCAAAAGAAAGCGGAAAAGCAAAAAGCGTTACTTTCAGAACTGCTCAACAGACCACCTGGAGAGTATCCTCTCCAAGAAATCTTAGCAGAAACAGGTGCTTCTCTTTCAACTGCCCAAACTCTTTTGAAAAAAGGAATTATTTCTATAGAAGAAAAAGAGGTTTATAGAGATCCGTTCCAAGGGCGAACCATGAAACGAACTGAGCCTCTTACTCTTACGGAAAACCAAGAAAATGCGATAAAGCCCATACTTGATTCTATCGAAAAAAACGAACACGAAACCGTGCTTCTGCATGGTGTTACCGGAAGCGGAAAGACTGAGGTCTATTTACAGTCCATTCAGTCTGTTCTCGATAAAGGGAAAGAAGCGATCGTACTTGTACCAGAGATCTCACTGACACCACAGATGGTAAACCGTTTTAAAGGACGATTCGGAAGTGCTGTCGCTGTGCTGCACAGCGGATTATCCATTGGTGAGAAATATGATGAATGGCGTAAAATTCTGCGAAAAGAAGTTTCTGTCGTTGTGGGAGCACGTTCTGCTATATTTGCACCCTTTCAAAATCTGGGCATTGTAATCATAGATGAAGAACATGAAACAAGCTATAAACAAGAGGATCATCCCCGCTATCATGCACGAGACGTAGCGATTTGGAGAGGGAAGTTTTACTCATGTCCGATTGTACTTGGAAGTGCGACACCAGCGCTAGAGACTTATGCAAGAGCTCAAAAGGGCCGTTATCAGTTAGCTGAACTGGCCAATCGTGTACATTCTAATCCGATGCCTGAAGTGACAATCGTTGATATGAGGGAAGAGCTGAAGAATGGAAATCGTTCCATGTTTTCACTTCCATTAATGGACAAGCTAAAGAACGGAATAGAAAAAGGTGAACAATCTGTATTGTTTCTTAATCGAAGAGGATATGCCTCTTTCATACTCTGCAGAGATTGCGGGTATGTAGCACAATGTCCGCACTGTGATATCTCATTAACCTATCATAAAAGATTCGGTGAATTAAAATGTCACTATTGCGGCTATAAAGAGAGTATACCGTCTGCTTGTCCATCTTGTACTTCAGAGCATATACGATTCTTCGGAACAGGAACCCAAAAAGTAGAAGAAGAGCTCGCTAAAGTACTTCCTGAAGCTCGTGTCATACGGATGGATGTGGATACAACTTCAAAAAAAGGTAGTCACGAAAAATTGTTAACAGCTTTTGAAAATGGTGAAGCTGATATTCTTCTTGGTACGCAGATGATTGCAAAAGGACTCGATTTTCCAAAGGTAACACTTGTAGGTGTACTTGCTGCTGACACGATGCTGCACCTGCCCGATTTCAGAGCTTCTGAAAAAACGTTTCAGCTTCTCACACAAGTAAGTGGACGTGCAGGCAGACATGAACTAGAAGGTAAAGTAATCGTGCAGGGGTATGATATACAGCATTACAGCATTCAGCTTGCATCAAAGCATGATTATCACACCTTTTATAATCATGAGATGCAAACGAGAAAGCTTCACCAATACCCTCCGTTTTATTATTTAGGGTTATTGACGTTCAGCCATCTGGATTTGATGCAAGTCGTCGAAGCAAGTGAAAAAGCTGCGAGTTTTCTATCAAAACGGTTATCGCCTGAGAGCTTGCTATTAGGTCCTGTAACATCGCCAATCGCACGTGTGAAGGATAGATATCGCTACCAGGTCATGATAAAATACAAAAATGAGCCGGAGCTTAGAATTTGGTTTGAAGAAATTATTGCTCATTTTCAAAAAGACAAAGATATGAAAGATCTGCAAATAACGGGGGATTTAAACGCCCAAACACTTATGTAGACAGTTAAGGAGATAATAATGACAATTCGTAAAATCGTTGAACATCCAGATCCAGTTTTAGAAACTGAATGTAAGATTGTTAATAGATTTGATAAAAATTTGAAGAAGTTAGTACAAGATATGTTTGATACGATGTATGATGCTGAAGGTGTTGGACTTGCTGCACCACAAATTGGCATAGCAGAGAGAATAGCTGTTGTAGATGTTGGTGATGAAAAAGGACAGATCGTTCTAATCAACCCTGTTGTTAAGAAAACATCAGGCAGCCAAACAGGTCCTGAAGGCTGCTTAAGCTTCCCGGGACTTTTTGGTGATGTTGAACGTCCTTTTGAGGTTACGGTAACGGCGCAAGATAAAAATGGAAAAGAATTTACTATTAAAGCAAATGATTTTCTTGCTCGAGCGATTCTACATGAAATCGATCATCTTCATGGCATATTATTCACCTCTAAAGTAATCGCCTATTACGAGAATGAAGAATTGGAGGGATAAAGACATGAAGGTTTTATTTATGGGAACACCAGACTTTTCCGTACCCGTTCTTCGTCAGTTAGTTGAAGATGGCTATGATGTGGTTGGGGTTGTAACTCAGCCAGACAAGCCAGTGGGGAGAAAAAAAGAGATTAAACAAACCCCTGTTAAAGAAGAAGCGATTAAACATGGGATTTCTGTGTATCAGCCTATTAAACTCCGTGAAGACTATGAAGAAATCATTGCTCTTAATCCTGATTTAATCGTAACAGCTGCATATGGACAGATCCTGCCAAAAGCAATATTAGAAACACCTCAACATGGCTGTATCAATGTCCACGCGTCATTGCTTCCAAAATATCGTGGTGGTGCTCCGATTCATAAGAGTATTATCGATGGAAACGACAAAACAGGTATCACGATTATGTATATGGTTGAAAAATTAGACGCAGGTGATATACTTACCCAAGTTGAAGTTCCGATCGAAGAAAAGGATCATGTTGGTTCCATGCACGATAAATTGAGCGCTGCTGGAGCTAAATTATTGTCAGAAACGATTCCTCTCCTTGTGGGAGGTAAGCTTACACCAATTAAGCAAGCTGATGAAGAAGTATCATTTGCTTGGAATATTACTCGTGAGCAGGAAAAAATTGATTGGACATTAACAGGTGAACAAATTTATAACCATATACGCGGACTTCATCCGTGGCCTGTTGCCTACACGTTTTTAAATGGACAACCCCTAAAAGTGTGGTGGGGCGAAAAACAAGAAACGTCTTCTGATGCAGAGCCTGGTACCGTAATCGGGGTTCAGGAAAAGGGTCTGCAGGTTGCGACAGGAAATAAGACGAGTATCATTATTACAGACTTGCAGCTCTCTGGAAAAAAGAGAATGTTAGCAAGTGATTATCTTAAAGGAGCAAGCATTGCAAAAGGCTTGAAATTAGGTGAGTAGAGTTGGAAAACAACATTCGGGCAATCGCCCTGGACGTTTTACTTAAAATAGAACAAAATCAGGCATACAGCAATTTGCAGCTAAACCAAACACTGCAAAATACATCCATAAAAAGTGTGGATAAAGGCCTGTTAACAAACATCGTTTATGGAACGATACAACGTAAAAATACGATTGATTTTTATTTAGAACAATTACTAAATAAGCCTATTAAGAAAAAGGATCGCTGGGTATTAACGCTGTTAAGGCTATCTATTTTTCAGATGCTATATTTAGATCGTGTTCCTGATCACGCCATCATTCATGAAGCGGTAGAAATTACGAAACAACGCGGCAATCAAGGGTTGGCAGGACTTGTAAACGGTATTCTGCGAAAATTACAGCGAGAAGGTACAGAGGCTATGGATAAAAAAGCGAGTGAGGGCTCTGAAAAAGAGGCGCTCGCATACAGCATGCCTCAATGGCTATACAATCGTTGGAGCGAACAGTTCGGTCAAGAAGATGCTAAGAATATGGCTGAATCGAATCTGCTTGCTTCACCGGTTACAGCAAGAGTGAACGTGAATAAAACAAAAAGGGAAGACGTTCTCCAGCTCCTTGAAGAAGAAGGAGTTTTGGCTGAGGAAGGAGAATTGTCTCCTGAGGGTATCATTATCAAGGAAGGTTATCTGCCAGGAACGGAAGTGTATAAAAACGGTCTTGTAACCATTCAAGATGAAAGCTCCATGCTTGTTGCCCAGGCGGTTGCTCCAGTTCCAGGTGAAAACATACTTGATACGTGCGCAGCACCTGGCGGAAAATCAACACATATGGCAGAAATGATGCAAGGACAAGGAAAGGTTGTTTCCCTTGATCTTCATGCACATAAAATTGATTTGATTAAAAAACAAGCTGATCGTCTCGGCCTTGAAAATATTGAGTCATCCGTTTTGGATGCTCGTAAAGTTTCCGAAAAGTTTTCGGCTGGAACGTTTGATAGAGTTCTTGTAGATGCACCTTGCAGCGGATTTGGTGTCATCCGCAAAAAACCAGATTTAAAGTGGTCAAAATCAGAAGAAGATGTAATGAGACTAACAACCATCCAAAGAGATATTTTAGATTCAGCTTCAGACATGGTTAAAGAAGGCGGATTACTGGTCTACAGTACATGTACTGTAGATAAGGATGAAAACGATAGAGTTGCTGATTGGTTTTTATCGAACCACCCAGAATTCGAGTGGGATCCTCATTTTGCAGAAAAAATGCCAGAAACCGTGAAATCCTATATAATGGATGGAAGATCAGACCTTCAGATCATGCCTCATTATTTTAATAGTGATGGTTTTTATATTGCAGCATACAGAAAAAAGACAACAGGTGGTGAGAAACATGCTTAAACCTTTAACAGAGAAACAAACAAAGCCGAATATTAAGCCTTCTATCTTTTCAGTAGAGCTTCATGAGCTTGAAGCATGGCTGACTGATATTAGAGAGCCTAAGTTCAGAGGAAAGCAAATCTTTGAATGGCTTTATAAAAAACGTGTATCATCTTTTGAGGAAATGACAAATCTTCCTCTAGGTTTGCGTGAAAAACTTGAAAAAGATTATTATATAAAGCCTCTTAAAGAAGTGGTCCGTCAAGAATCATCTGACGGTACGATCAAATTCTTATTTGAGCTGCAAGACGGCTATTCTATCGAGACTGTGCTTATGAGACACGAATACGGAAATAGCATTTGTGTAACAACACAAGTAGGCTGCCGTTTAGGCTGTACTTTCTGTGCGTCAACATTAGGCGGATTAAAACGAAATCTTCAAGCAGGTGAAATTGTTGCGCAAGTCCTTCAAGTTCAACGAGCTTTGGATGAAACAGAAGAAAGAGTAAGTTCTGTCGTTGTAATGGGTATTGGAGAACCGTTCGACAACTACGAAGGACTTATGTCGTTCTTGAAAATTATTAATCATGATCAAGGATTAAACATCGGTGCACGACACATTACGATATCAACTAGTGGTGTTGTACCTTACATTTACAAGTTTGCTGACGAAGGTATGCAGATTAACTTTGCGATTTCACTCCATGCACCAAACACAGAAACTAGAAGTCGTTTAATGCCTGTAAACAGAATGTATCCTTTAAATGAATTGATGGATTCTATCCGTTACTACATTAAAAAAACGGGCCGTCGAGTTACGTTTGAATATGGTTTATTTGGAAAAGTAAACGATTCAGTTGATCATGCTAATGAACTGGCTGACCTTATTAAAGATATCAAGTGTCACGTAAATTTAATTCCAGTAAACTATGTACCTGAAAGAGATTATGTACGAACTCCAAAAACACAAATATTTAAGTTCTTAGAGACGTTAACCTCAAGAGGCATTAATGCCACCATCAGAAGAGAACAAGGACATGACATTGACGCAGCATGTGGTCAGCTGCGTGCGAAGGAACGTAAAGAAGAGACGAGGTGACGGGGAAATGCAAATTGCCTTTCAAACAGACGTTGGAATGGTAAGGAAGCATAATGAAGACAGCGGGGAAGTGTTCACAAAGGGTGAACACTTTCTTGCAGTTATCGCAGATGGTATGGGGGGACATAAAGCTGGAGATATAGCCAGTCAAGAAGCCCTTAACGTAATAAAAGAAGCGTGGGGTCAGTTTGAGGAAAACATGGGCAGCGTGAAAGGCTGGATTCAAAATGTTCTCCGAGATGCAAATAAGCATATCTTTGATTTTTCTCAACAAAACCCTGAAACAAGAGGGATGGGAACTACCATTGTTGCTGCACTTGGAACGAACAGTGAGATTACGGTTGCGCATATCGGGGACAGCCGCTGTTATTTGTTTTCAAATGGTGAGCTCAAAAGAGTAACTGATGATCACTCACTCGTTCAAGAATTGGTTAAGTCTGGTCAGATTACAGAAGATGAAGCCGAGATCCACCCTCGAAGAAACATGATCATGAAAGCTGTGGGTACTGATGAGACCGTAGAAGCAGAAGTAAATCATATCATATGGAACAAAGGGGATTATCTGCTGCTTTGTTCAGACGGGCTATCCGATAAAGTATCCTTTAAGCGGATTCAGGAAGTTTTAGACTATACTGGTGAGACCGTAAATGATAAGGTAGAAAAATTAATTACGTGGGCAAAAGAGGCCGGTGGAGAAGATAACATTACTGCTATCCTTATACAGAATAGTTCTGACACAGAAACAAAAGGGGAAGCAATAACATGATAGGAAAAAGAGTCAGTGGCCGCTACAAGCTTTTAGAAGTCATTGGTGACGGCGGAATGGCCATCGTTTATCGAGCAAAAGATTTAATTCTAGACAGGGATGTAGCAGTAAAGGTTCTTCGTTCAGAGTTTAATAAAGACGAAGATTTTATCAGACGATTTAAAAGGGAAGCTGAATCAGCTACGAGTCTTGATCATCCGAACATTGTAAGTATTTATGATGTCGGAGAAGATGAAGAAATCTATTTTATTGTTATGGAATACGTGCAGGGCAAAACACTCAAACAATACATAAAAGAGCACGGAAAGATATCTGTAGAAGAATCGCTGCACATCATGAAGCAAATCGTTTCAGGAATGGCTGTCGCACATGACCATGGCATCATACACAGGGATATTAAGCCGCACAATATTTTAATAACGGAAAACGGAACAGCAAAGTTAACTGATTTTGGGATTGCTTTAGCTATTACATCTGCAACAATTACACATACAAACTCTATTCTAGGGTCCGTTCATTACTTTTCTCCCGAGCAGGCTAGAGGTGGCATTGCAAACGCTAAATCGGATATTTATTCCTTTGGAGCTGTACTCTATGAAATGATAACTGGCAGGGTACCTTTCGTAGGAGATTCACCTGTTTCGGTTGCACTGAAGCATCTTCAAGAGAATGTGATTGAACCAAGAAGGCTGAACCCTGAAATTCCACAGAGTGTTGAAAATATTGTTTTAAAGTCTCTCGCTAAAAATCCGTTAAGAAGGTATGACAGTGCTGAAGAGCTGCTAAGAGATATGAACACAGCATTAGATCCTGACCGGATGTATGAACAAAAGTGGAATGAAGAAAGTGAAGAAGATGAAAGAACAAAGTACATTCCTCCTATCGTTCAGCCAATTGAAACACAAGAAATGAACAATGTAAAAGAAGAAGAAAAAATTCCGGAAAAAACCAAGAAAAAAAGAAACTGGTGGCTTATCGTTTTACTTTCACTTCTATTGTTAGGTGGAGCTGGTATTGCTGCTTTCACGATGATGCCTTCCATTTTTTACGTTGAAGAAGTAAGCGTTCTTGATGTAGCGGGAGAAGAATATGTAGATGCGTTTGATAAGCTAAGAGCAGAAGGACTTGAAGTGAAACGTGAGGAAGTATTTGATCCTGAAATTGAGGAAGGTCATGTTGTGAGACAGGATCCTTCACCAGGTACAAAAGTAAAGCAGCAAGCAATCGTTACGTTGTATGTATCAAAAGGCCCTGAAAAGGAAAATATGCCTGATGTAGAAGGCTATAATATTGATGATGCTAAAGAACTTTTAAATGATAATGGCTTTACAAAAATCAATGTTAATTACGAAGAATCAGAAACAGAACTTGAAGGGACAGTACTCACTCAAAGTCCAGACAGAGATGAAAAGGTCACACCAGCAGAAACAACCGTGACTTTAACTGTTAGTTCAGGAACTCCTACCGTCCAAGTTGAGAACCTAATTGGAGCAACAGAGCAAGATGTTAAGACTTTTGCTGATAATGCTGGTTTAACCGTTGAGTTTTCAAGTGAATTTTCTGATACCGTTGAAAAAGGAAGAGTAATCTCACAGAAGCCTACTCCATTTACACAAGTCGAAAAAGGCGCTACCATTTCCGTTGTCTTATCAGATGGTCCAGAAGTAACGGAGGAGGAGCCGCCAGCTGATGACGATCAACCTGCAGAAGATCGCACAGTTACGAAGGATATTGAAGTAAAGCCGGATAAAAAGGACAAAAGACAGCCAGTTACTGTAAAGATTGTATATTCGGATAAAAACGCTTCAAATGCGGTTTTTGTAGAAGAGCAGATTACCGATACAAAAAAATATCAGCTACCTCTAACGATTGCTGAAGGGGGAACTGCTTCTTATGTTGTATATATCAACGGAAAAGAAAAGAACGCTGAGACAATTAAGTACGATGATGTTAAAACTGCCAATGGAAGAATGGAAGATGAGGAAGGGGACGATGGTGATTAAGCATGCCTGAAGGAAGAATTGTTAAAGCCCTCGCTGGTTTTTATTACGTTAAGGAAAATGGAAAATCAGAAGTTTTCCAATGCAGAGGCAGAGGAAACTTTCGCAAAAAGAAAGTGAATCCGTTGGTCGGTGACTGGGTAGAGTATGAGTCGACCAACATTACAGATGGATACATTCTTGATGTGAAAGAACGGAAAAATGAACTTGTCCGTCCGCCAATTGCTAACGTAGACCAAGCCATCCTTGTTTTTTCAGCAACAGAACCAGATTTTAGCACGCTTTTATTAGACCGATTCCTTGTTCACATTGAAGCAAATGATATTCTGCCTGTGATCTGTATTTCAAAAATGGACCTTGTTCAACAATCAGAAGAAATGGATGAGATTCAGAAATATATTGAAATCTACAAACAGTTAGGATACGAGGTAATTCCGACCTCAACGAAAACAGATGATAGCTTGGATTTGTTTTATCCGTTGTTCAAAGACAAAGTAACGGTCTTTGCGGGACAGTCAGGTGTAGGTAAATCATCTTTATTAAATGCTATAAATCCAGAATTAATGCTTGAAACGAATGAGATCTCAACCCATTTAGGCAGAGGGAAGCATACGACACGGCATGTAGAATTAATTCTGTTTGGAAACGGATTAGTTGCGGATACACCCGGATTTAGTTCACTGGATTTTATGAATATCGAGGCGGAAGATTTATCGATGTATTTTCCAGAGATGGATGAACTGCGCGGTGATTGTAAATTTAGAGGGTGTTCGCATACATCTGAACCGAAATGTGCCGTAAAAAAAGGTGTTGAAGACGGAGCTGTTCCAGAGTTCCGATACGACCATTACGTAAGTTTTTTACAAGAAATAAAAGATCAAAAACGGAGGTACTAATGATTAAAATAGCTCCTTCCATTCTTTCGGCTGATTTTTCGAAGTTAGGCGAAGATATTAAAGCTGTAGAAGAAGCTGGTGCAGATTACATTCATGTAGACGTTATGGACGGTCATTTCGTTCCGAATATAACGATCGGACCGCTTGTCGTTCAAGCCATTCGCCCAGTTACTAAGCTCCCTTTAGATGTACATTTAATGATTGAAAATCCTGACCGATATATCGAAGCATTTGCACAAGCGGGTGCAGACATTATATCTGTTCATGTTGAAGCAACTCCGCACTTGCATCGAACGGTTCAATTTATAAAAAAACAAGGAGTAAAAGCGGGTGTGGTCATCAATCCAGCTACACCGGTTGAACTCATTAAACACATCATCCAAGATGTTGATCTTGTTTTACTCATGACCGTAAATCCGGGGTTCGGTGGGCAAGCATTTATTGAAAGTGTTGTTCCGAAAATCAAAGAAGTTGCCGACCTTGTGAAGACACAAGGGTTAGACGTAGAGATCGAAGTGGACGGTGGAGTGAATCCGGAAACCGCACAACTCTGCATAGAAGCAGGTGCTAATGTATTAGTAGCCGGTTCAGCCATTTATGGAAAAAAAGATTTAAAGGATGCAATTCAATCCATCCGTGGTGTATAATTGAACCAAATAATAAAATAAGCAACCACAGGGGGAGTCCTTAAAAGGGCTGAGAGGGGAGTGTTCTCCCGACCCTTTGAACCTGAAGCTGGATCATACCTGCGTAGGGATGTGGAGTCGTATGACTTTTTGTATTCAAATAAGATGAATCCTAAAGCAACCGCGCTCACATGCCGGTTGCTTTTTTTATTTGCCTTTCACTTCAATCAAATTGCATGAAGGCATGAAAAAAGATTTTTGAAAAAGGAAAAAAGGAGGATAAACAATGAAGAATAACAACATTTCTTTACTAACAGAGATAGCTATTATGTCTGCTCTGTCATTGATCTTAGGCATGATTAAATTTGCTGGACCGTGGCCGCAAGGCGGGTCTGTATCTCTTGAGATGGTTCCAATCTTCTTGATGGCCTTTAGAAGAGGCTTTAAAGCAGGTGTATTTACTGGATTAGCGGTAGGCCTTCTTCAGCTTCTTGTTAACCCTTATGTTGTACACCCAGCTCAATTGGTTCTAGACTATCCGTTAGCCTTTGCTCTAGCAGGTGTTGCAGGTGCGTTTGCGCCGTCATTGGCACAAAATAAATCGAAAAGAACGATTCTAATGGTTACGGGTATCTTTGTCGGCTGTTTATTAAGAACGATCTCGCACGTTTTATCAGGAGTTATCTTCTTTAGTGATTTAGCGGAAGAAATGAACATATGGCTTTATTCATTTATGTATAATGGTTCATTCATGATTGTTATTTTTGTAATAACGTCACTTGTGGTCATTCTTTTAACAAACACGGCTCCTAAATTATTGCATGCAGCACGAAGCGGATACACCCGAGCAGCATGAAAATAAGAATCGTTGCAGGTGGCCCTGAGCATTTGATACCTGATCTAAATGCCTACCATAGTTCACCTGAGTGTGTGTGGGTAGGAGTGGACAGGGGCACATTGTATCTGATAGAAAAACATATCATCCCAAATTATGCTTTTGGGGATTTTGATTCAGTTACAGATATTGAAAAAAGAAAGATTCTGCAAACTCAGATTAATATTAATCAATATCGCTCAGAAAAAGATGCTACAGATTTGGAAATCGCTTTAGAATGGGCGTTGAATCAGAATCCAGAGGAAATCTTGTTGTTTGGTGCATCTGGAGGAAGGCTGGATCATGAGCTGATGAACATACAGCTTTTATATAAGAGCCGGCATAACTTAGCTTCTGTAAAACTAATCGATATAAAAAATGAAATCTCACTTCACATGCCAGGCAGCTACAAAATTGATCATGATGAAAAATACCATTATATTTCTTTTCTTTCACAGACTGATGAGGTAAAAGGAATAACATTGGAAGGTTTTAAATACCCTTTAAGACATGCAATTTTAAATGCTGGATCGTCATTGTGCATCTCTAATGAGCTTGTAAATAAAAGTGGTACTTATTCTTTCGACTCCGGCATAATATTGATGGTAAAGAGCCGTGATTAAAAAAAATTACGGAATACAGGCCCCAATGCACCTTTTTATAAAAAGGGGAATAAAGTATTTTATTGTTTAGCTCTTATCATTTTTTATGGGCCTGGAGGAGGGGTAAGATGAAATTTTATACCATTAAACTTCCTAGATTCTTAGGGGGATTCGTACGTGCCATCTTAGGTTCTTTTAAAAAAGGATAACAAACAAAAAAAGCGCCCAGTGCGCTTTTTTTGTTTGTGTACAGATCCTGCTGATGAATGTGGTTACTGTCGGCTTGAGCAAAAATACTGTCCATTTAGATATTATGTACGAAAAGACTCTTTTCTAAAGGCTGTTTTCTAAAAGATTGTTGCCTTCAAATATTGTCTTCTATGAAGGTTGATTGGAGTGCAAGGTGCGAGACTCCTGCGGGACAAGCGGTCAGGTGAGACCCTTATGGCGCAAAGCGGCAAGGGGCTCACCGCCTGCCCCGAGGAAAGCGAGCACCTGGAACGGAAATCAACTACTTCCAAAAAAAAACAGCAGCGGCAGCTGCTGTTTTTATTTATACACGTTCAACTTTACCTGATTTAAGGGCACGAGCAGAAACGTATACGCGCTTAGGCTTTCCGTCCACAAGAATACGAACCTTTTGGACATTAGCTCCCCAGCTTTTCTTTGATTTGTTCATTGCGTGAGAACGCTTGTTACCAGTTTTAGGTCCTTTTCCAGTAATAAAACATTTACGAGCCATAGTAGGTGAACCTCCTTTACAGCAAAAAAGCTTTGCATCAATTCAATCGTATGTTAAATACTAAATAATATTAGCATGACTTCAGAAGCAATGCAACATATTAGTGAAAGGTTTTCAAGTAAATTTCCTTGACAATACTATTTACATAGTGTGAAATGTAGTAGTCCTTTCAAAAAAGACTAATGTATAGTAAAATATTTGTTAGCCATTTAACAATTTAAAGGGGGATGTAAGCATGTCCATTGAAATGAAAACAACCTATGGTCAAATTGATATTTCTAATGAAGTGATTGCCACTATCGCTGGTGGAGCCGCAATCGATTGTTATGGAATTGTTGGCATGGCATCAAGAAAGCAATTAAAGGATGGAATAACTGAACTTTTAGGACGTGAAAATTTCTCCCGAGGGATCGTTGTTCGCCAAGAGGAAGATGAAGTACATATCGACATGTATATCATTGTAAGTTATGGAACAAAGATTTCTGAAGTGGCTCATAACGTTCAGAACAAAGTGAAATATACCCTGGATCAAATGCTTGGTTTAGCGGTTGACTCGGTGAATATCTATGTTCAGGGTGTCAGGGTGACAACCCCTTAGTTAGGAGGAAGTTTTGTGTCTTTAAAAGTATTAGACGGAAAAAAGTTTTCAAAAATGGTGCTCGAGGGCGCTTCAAACCTATCAAGAAACGCAGCAATGGTCGATGCACTGAATGTATTTCCTGTCCCTGACGGAGATACAGGAACAAACATGAACTTAACGATTACTTCTGGTGCAAAAGAAGTAGAAAAAAACACTTCTAATAGTATCGGGGCCGTAGCAAGTGCTTTTGCAAAAGGGTTACTAATGGGAGCACGAGGAAACTCAGGAGTTATCCTATCTCAGCTATTTAGAGGCTTCTCTAAATCAATTGAAGGGAAAGACTCTATCTCTGCAGCTGAATTTGCTAATGCATTTGATAAAGGTGTAGAAACAGCTTATAAAGCAGTTATGAAACCAGTAGAGGGTACAATTTTAACTGTAGCGAAAGATGCAGCTAAAAAAGCAGTAAAAGAAGCTAAAAAATCAGATGACATTCTATACATCATGAAAGAACTTGTAAAAGAGTCTAAAGCTTCCTTAAACAGAACACCAGATCTTCTGCCTGTGTTAAAAGAAGTTGGCGTTGTAGACTCTGGCGGCCAAGGTTTAGTTACGGTTTATGAAGGGTTTTTAGCAGTGCTTGAAGGTAAAGAACTGCCGAAAGTTTCTGTGAACGCACCTTCTATGGGTGAGCTTGTTAACGCTGAACATCATAAAGCACAGATGCATATGAAAACTGAGGATATTCATTTCGGATATTGCACAGAATTTATGGTAAGATTCGAAGACCAGAAAGTTAAGAAGAATCCGTTCGACGAAATTAAGTTTCGTAATGAATTAAGTGAACATGGTGATTCTCTTTTAGTGGTTGCAGATGATGACGTAGTTAAGGTTCATATTCATACGGAACAGCCAGGTAACATGCTCACATTAGCACACCGTTATGGCAGCTTAATTAACATTAAGATTGAAAACATGCGTGAACAGCATTCAGCGATCTTAGAGAGCGAAAATGAAGTGGTTCCTTCTTATTCACAACCTGTTTCTGAGAAAAAGAAGGAATATGGTATTGTTACGGTTGCGATGGG
>NZ_JARUHH010000025.1:0-18110 GCF_043558025.1 Fictibacillus sp. UD | reverse complement strand
TTGTCTTGCTCGATTTTAAAACTGACGGAATTAATTTAATTCCTTACCTATTTCTTTTGTTCAGTTTTCAAAGAACTTTTTGTTAGTCGCTCGTTTTTGCGACTTTATTAGGATAACATCTTTCAGATAAGAAGTCAACCTGTTTTTAAATTTTGTTTCCCGCCTGCAACAATGTTTCGTCTGTCGCGGCGACAAGATATAATATATCACGGATGGTGTTTTAAGGTCAATAGTTATTTTAAAATTACTTTGTACAAATGAAAAAGAGTTTAGAAAGCTTAAAATCGCTCTCTAAACTCTGATAATGATTACTTATAAAAGACTTAGTTTAAAATAAAGAATTCAATAGCTACCAAAGATGCTATCCCAGGTAGTCCGGCTATTCCAGAAATCAGTGCAGTAAACGCATTGATTGGAATATGAATGTCATACGAATTTCCGATCGCATTAAGTAAGAACAACAATAGTGCGCCAATACAAAAACGTGTAACTCCGAAGCCGATCCAGCGAATTGGCCGCATTGGAGCACCTACAAGCAATAGAACAAAGATGATTGTTCCGAGTATCGCGATTACAGTGATTGGCTCCATCCATGATACCTCCTATACAATATCCATATTATTTATTAGATATTGTATGGGAGTTGTCCAAGAAAAAGACCAGCAGTTATTTTAACCTGCTGGTCGTTACGTTTCTTTTTTTCGCTTCTTTTAATAAGAAGAAGTATTTAGATTCTGCTAATTGAAGTTTGAAGATAACTTCTTCCGATGGCTCGACACTGCGTTCCACCATTTCTTTTTGATGCATCCAGTTTACTTTAAGTTCATCAAGACTTTGAAGCAGCTGTTGGTCTCCGGATCGCTTCAAGCGCCCTTTACGGGAAAAAAACATGCAAGCAACCCCTTTGTTAAATTTCTCTTCTTCCTTCAAGCGCTTTAGAAAGCGTTACTTCGTCTGCATATTCCAGGTCTCCGCCTACAGGCAGGCCGTGAGCAATACGAGTAATCTTAATACCCGTTGGTTTTATAAGTCTTGCGATGTACATGGCAGTAGCTTCTCCTTCAATATTCGGATCCGTTGCCATAATAATCTCTTGAATACCTTCGTCTGTTAACCGCTTTAAAAGTTCGGCGACTTTAATATCCTCTGGCCCCACTCCATCCATAGGAGAGATGGCACCTTGGAGGACATGGTAGAGACCGCGGTACTCTTTCATTTTTTCCATCGCAATAACATCCTTGGAGTCATGAACCACACAGATCGTTGTGCGGTCTCTGCTTGAATCGTCGCAGATCATGCAAGGATCACGGTCAGTAATATGAAAGCAGTTGGAACAATAGATGAGCTGGCGTTTCGCGTTAACGAGTGCACGGCCAAAGTCCAGTACGTCATCTTCTTTCATTTCCAATACGAAAAATGCCAGGCGAACCGCCGTTTTCGGTCCGATGCCCGGCAATTTCATAAAGCTTTCAATCAGTTTTGAAATCGGTTCAGGATAATGCATGGGAGATCCCTAGAATAATCCAGGAATGTTTAACCCTTTAGTGAATTTGCCCATATCCTGTGATACCATTTCGTCTACTTTTTTAAGTGCGTCATTCGTAGCCGCTAACACAAGGTCTTGAAGCATATCAATATCATCCGGGTCTACAACTTCCTCTTTAATTACGATATCAACGATTTCTTTGTGGCCGTTAGCTTTAACAGTTACCATTCCGCCGCCCGCTGTTCCTTCGATCACTTTATCCTTTAGTTCCTCTTGCGCCTTTGCCATATCACGCTGCATTTTTTGCATTTGTTTCATCATATTGTTCATATTGCCTTTCATCATCTTACAATTCCTCCTTATTCGTTCTCTTCTTCTTTTATCTCAATTAAATCATCGCCAACCAATTTTATCGCCTCTGATATAAGAGGGTCTTCTGTTTTTTCTTTCTCTTCTGAAGATGGCTGGCCTTGCTGTTGTTCTTTAATGAAATCAGCTTTTAGTTTCTGCCATTCAGGATCCAGTATGGATAGCATGGACAGGTTCTTTCCTATTGTACTATAAACTGCGCTTTCAACATAGCTTCTGTTGTTCTCTTGAGATGCCATCTGACGGTGAATTTCATGCTGAAAAGCGAGAAGAAAGATTTGATCTGAACACGCTACTGGCTCAGCACCCGATAGAAGAGCATAAGCACTTACTTTTTCAGAACGAATCTTATCAAGAATTTCTCCCCACATGCCTTTTAGCTGAACAAGGTTTGGCTTCTTCGCTTTCTTAAGCATTTCTTTGACTTGTGTGTGCGATGCTCCACCTTGGCCTCGGATCACTCTTTTTTCTCTCGGTGCTTCTGTTTCTGCTGGAGCTGATGACCCGTTCGAGGCCCATCCGCTTTCTTTCATTTTCTTCAACTCTTGCTCGAGCTGATCGATTCTTTGCATGAGAGGTTCAACAGAGGTATTACCCGACTCAGGTGATGCGCCTTCTTGTTTTTGATAACAAATCTTGATAAACGTCGTTTCTAAAAAGATTTTAGGATGGTTCGTCCATTTCATCTCTTGCTGTGCGGCGTTTAACTGCCCAATGATGGTATAGATGTTTTCAGTAGCTGTAGCTTCAGCCAATTGCGCAAAAGATTCATCTGTAGAAACCCGCTCTAACAGCTCTTCTAGTTGTGGAGCTGTTTTATAAAGAAGCATATCACGGTAATAGTAAATAAGGTCTCCTAAGAAACGAACAGGATCTTTTCCTTCTTGCAAAAGTTCTGTTGATAGCGTCAGCGCTTTCGATACATCTTTTTCTAAAAATGCTTCGGCCATTTCAGACAGGTGTTTTTGTGAAGCTGAACCTGTTACAGATAAAACATCTTCCACCCTAACCACATCATCGCTGTAAGAAATCGCTTGATCGAGCAAACTTAAAGCATCACGCATGCCGCCTTCTGCAGCCCGGGCAAGTAATTGGAGCGCTTCTTCTTCAACTTCTGTGCCGTTAGCATCCACGATTTTTCTCATGCGTCCGATAATGGACTGTGAGGAAATGCGTTTGAAATCAAATCGCTGACAGCGTGATACGATCGTTGCTGGTATCTTGTGAGGCTCAGTGGTTGCCAGAATGAAAATAACGTGGCTTGGCGGTTCTTCCAGGGTTTTTAATAAAGCGTTAAATGCTCCAGTTGAAAGCATATGTACTTCATCGATGATGTAGACTTTGTATGTGACAGATGACGGAGCAAACTTTACTTTGTCCCGGATATCACGAATATCATCTACCCCTGTATTAGAGGCAGCATCGATCTCCAGAACATCAGAAATCGTTCCGTTCGTTATCCCTCGGCAAGCATCACATTCATTACATGGCTCCGATATCGGGGCACGTTCACAGTTAACTGCTTTAGCTATAATTTTTGCCGCACTTGTTTTTCCCGTTCCTCGTGGGCCTGAAAACAGGTAGGCATGGGAAAGCTTGTCCTGCATCAGGGCATTTTGGATCGTTTTCGTTATATGTTCCTGCCCGACCATATCTTCAAAGCTCTGTGGCCTCCATACGCGGTAGAGCGCTTGATAACTCATCCCTTTGCCTCCCTTTTAACACTATATTCTTTCTTTATTATACTGAAACATTACAAAAAACTCACCCCTGAGACAAGGGTGAGTTGATGTTTTATATATAAGAATGCCGCGCACCTCTCTTTGGAATAGTCAACCTATGCGTACAAACGCAGTTAGCTCAGTCCAGGTTGCCCCACGGCACACGAAGTGGTCCACTTACTGCTGCTTCCTTCCGGACCTGACAGGGTTCATGGGTCTCCGTTGCGCAGGACCCGGACATCAACACCACTTACGTCCGTCAGACCATACGTTGAACTAGCCGAGGAGAGGAATTCAACCTCGCTACAGCGGATTGCGAGTACAGGGCACCGCTACCTCCCCATCTAGCGCGACAAAGTGTATAACATTGTTAGATGCACAATCGAATGTGCAAGAATTAGTATACTATGCCTATAAAAAAAAATCAACCGTACAAGCTCTAAAGCTCCTTCTTTCTATCTTCCTTTTCCTTCCTTTTTCTGTCGCGAAGGTTTTTAAAAAAACTTGAAAGAATTTGACCGCACTCCTCCTCTTTAACACCTGAGGTCACTTCACATTGATGATTAAAGCGATCTTCTTGCAAAAGGTTCATCAATGTCCCTGCGCAGCCTCCTTTAGGATCAGCCGCTCCATAAACAACTCGGCTTACCCTTGAGAGAACGATGGCTCCTGAGCACATCGCACAAGGTTCAAGTGTTACGTAAAGAGTCGTGCCTTCAAGTCTCCACGCCTCTGTCTCCCTGCACGCTTGATCGATCGCTAAAAGTTCCGCATGCGCAATCGCTCGTTGTTCTGTTTCACGCAGGTTATGAGCACTTGCCAATATATGATCATCTTTTACTAAAATAGCGCCGATTGGAACTTCCCCGATATCTGCTGCTTTTTCCGCTTCCTTTAAAGCAAGCTCCATATAATATTCGTCTTTTTCTAAGATCTCCATAAATTCGCTCCAAAGTTTTAGTTGTAAGAGATTATACAAGAGGTTTTGCTAATAATAAAGAAAGGAATGTTTTTATAACAAGCTGTTTTGGGAATCAATGTTGATTTTGAAAGTGGTTGATTTCCGTTCCAGGTGCTTCGCTTTCCGCGGGGCAGACGGTGAGCCACATTCGTTACGTTTCACTCTTAAGTGTCTCACCTGCCCGCCTGTCCCGCAGGACAAGGAAGGCTTCGGCAGCGACACATCGCACGAAGAAAATTTGAAGTTCAATTTTCGAGGAGTCTCGCACCTTGCACTCCAATCAACTTTTCAGTGAGGACGGTAAATAAAAGCAATAACCTTTATATAAGAGCATTTAGATAACAACCTAAAAAGAAAGTGAGGGATATGTTTTGGCACATCAACAGAAAAATGAGAAGAAAATCCCTGTCGCTTTGCTTATTATTGACGTGATTAATGACTTTAATTTTCCTGAAGCGCCGCTTTTGTTAAAAACTTCTGAGCCGATAGCCGATAAGATTGTTGATTTAAAGAAACGGGCAAAAGAAGCAGGCATACCTATCATCTACGTGAATGACAATTTTGGACAGTGGCAGTCAGACAAGCAAAGACTTGTGGAATACTGTTCGGCACAAGCTGGAGGGGAGTTTGTGAAAGCATTACAGCCGGACGAAGACGATTATTTTGTTATTAAACCGAAGCACTCTGGATTTTTTTCGACACCTTTATCAACGTTGTTAAATGAACTGGGTATACAATCACTGATCCTATGCGGCGTAGCAGGAAACATCTGTGTCCTTTTTACCGCTAACGACGCTTATATGCGAGGCTTCACCCTTCATGTACCTTCTGACTGCTCAGCCTCTAATATAGAAGAGGATAACGAAAGAGCATTGCTGCTTATGGAAAAGACGTTAAACGCTGATATCACTCCTAGTGGTGAGTTAGATCTTCAGGCAATCATAGAACAGGCTGAGAATGATAAACAAAAAACAATGTATTAAGCTGTTTTATTGAAGTTTTTAACCGATAATCTATCCACCTTTTCCAAACGTATGCTACAATATTCTTTGTCTGTAATTTTTCGTTTGTTATTTGAAAGGGAGGAAAAGGAAGATGAGTTCAACCCCCTTTATCGCAGTTGAAGGGCCGATTGGCGTAGGGAAAACATCACTGGCAAAAGCCATTGCAGAGCACTATAACTTTCAATTATTAAAAGAAATTGTAGAGGAAAATCCTTTTCTCGGAAAATTTTACGACAACATTGATGAGTGGAGTTTTCAAACCGAGATGTTTTTTCTTTGTAACAGGTATAAACAGCTTGAAGAGATTAATGGTCAATTTCTTTCAAAGCAGGTCCCTGTCGTTTCTGATTATCATATTTTCAAGAACCGTATTTTTGCCGGACGTACGCTAAAAGACGGTCATCTTCACAAATATATGCAGTGCTTTGATATCTTAACAGAAGACATGCCTGTACCAAATATGATCATATACTTAAATGCGAGTCTAGATACACTTTTAGACCGTGTTCGTAAACGCGGACGATTTGTTGAGCAAAACATGGAGCCAGCTTATTTAGAACAACTTGCAGCTGATTATGATACATTTATGTCTGCCTTTAAGAAAGAGCACCCTGAGATTCCGGTGCTGACCTTCAGTGGAGACGAATTAGATTTTGTTGCGTATGAAACGGATAAAGAGAAAATCTTTTCCTTAATCGATGCAACTTTGAAAAAAGGAGAAGTTGCGCGATGAACAAACTAATTCAATACGGCATTCCAAATGATGCTGTCATTACAGTAGCAGGGATGGTCGGAGCAGGTAAATCGACCTTTACAAATGCACTAGCTGAAAAATTAAAGTTTCGTACATCCATGGAAAAAGTCGATAACAACCCATACTTAGAAAACTTTTATCATGATTTTAAACGCTGGAGTTTTCATCTGCAGATTTTCTTTTTAGCTGAGCGATTTAAAGAGCAAAAAAGAATGTTCGATTATGGCGGAGGATTCGTGCAAGACCGCTCTATTTATGAAGATACAGGGATCTTTGCACGCATGCACTTTGATAAAGGGAATATGTCAGAAGTGGATTATGAGACATATACTCACCTTTTTGAAGCGATGGTCATGACACCATACTTTCCACAGCCGGATTGTTTGATCTATTTAGAAGGTTCTCTTGATGATATTCTAGCTCGTATTCAAAAACGCGGCCGCAAGATGGAGCAAGAAACACCTGTTTCTTATTGGGAAGAAATGTACGATCGCTATGAAAAGTGGATTACGTCCTTTAATTCATGTCCTGTGCTGCGAGTAAACATCAACGACTACGACCTAAGAGAAAATCCTGAATCGATTGATCATATCGTAGAAAAGATTGCACAAAAAATTGAAGCGAAACGAGAAGTTCGCATATAAACATAGAAAACCCCGGAACTCAACTCTATGAGTCCGGGGTTTTGCTTTATCTATTTCTTCATCCATTCGGGTTTTCCGAAGCCTTTGAACTCCTTATCAATCACTTTTTCAAACTCTTTGGACTCCACCACTTCTTTAATATCTTTTGCAAAGGTTGATTCTACGTCTTTTGTGTTTACAACAACACGGTTACGGTACGTATCCGGCATGTTTTCTAATTGAATGGCATCAAGCAAGTCCATTTTGGCAGCAAGAGCAAAGTTACCAGGAACTGCTGCAACATCCGCACTTTGTACAGCACGTGGAAGCTGGGCCGCTTCTAATGGTTTAAATACTAAGTTCTTTGGATTATCTTGAACATCTTTTTCAGATGCAGTCAGTTGATTAATACCTTCTTTGATCGTAATCAGCTTTGCATCTTCAAGCATGATCAAGGTACGCGCTAAGTTAACAGGATCGTTCGGAATGGCTAACGTACTGCCTTCTTTAATCTCATCAACAGATTTAAACTTATCGGAATATAGTCCCATCGGTGCTGTTGGAACTATGATTACTTCTGAAAGCTTTAAGTTCTTTTCTTTAGCGAAATTCTCCATATAGACTTTGTGCTGAAAAAGGTTAGCGTCCAGATCTCCTTTAGAAAGTGCCATGTTCGGCTGAATGTAATCACTGAATTCGATCACTTTAACTTTATATCCTTTTTTCTCAAGGGAGGGCTTGATCGCTTTGTTGACCATGTCTGTATATGGTCCCGCTGTTGCACCAAGTGTCACTTCCTTGTCTTTAGATGCATCTGATGAAGATGAGCAGCCAGCTAAACCAAAAGCTAGCAGTGCAGTTAGTAGTGAAAGTATGATTTTTTTCATGTTGATCCCCTTTATATGTTTTTGAAAATACTAGTTGCTCTTGTATGTTGTTGGTTTCCGTTCCATATGCTCGCTTTCCACGGGGCGTACGGTGAGCCTGCTTTGCGCCATTAGGAGTCTCCACCTGACCGCTCGTCCCGTAGGAGTCTCGCATCTTCCACTTCAACCAACTTTTCGATGGTGTCTCGTTAAAACCGATTAAAGATAAGCCTTTATCGCCTCTTACCTTTAGTGAAAAAAATTATCTCTTATTCACAGCCTTCGCTGCGCCGTCTCCGATGACTTGCATGAGCTGGACGATGACGATTAGTAATACGACAGTTGTGAGCATGATCGTGTTGTCGTAGCGATAGTAACCAAAGCGGATTGCGAAGTCTCCGATCCCTCCGCCGCCGACGATACCGGCCATGGCTGAATAGCCAAGTAAGCTGATTGCGGTGACCGTTATCGCCTGAACAATTCCTGGCTTCGCTTCTGGAAGGAGAACTTCCCGAATGATCATCCATGGCGTTGCACCCACTGCAACTGCCGCTTCGATCACTCCTTTATCGATTTCTCGTAAAGAAGTTTCTACGAGCCTTGCAAAGAACGGAATGGCTGCAACTGATAAAGAGACAGATGCTGCTGTTGGTCCAATTGTTGTTCCGGTGATTAATTGTGTTAAGGGTAATAATGCAACTAATAAAATAATGAATGGTACAGAGCGGATCAAGTTCACAAGTATACCCGCTATCTGCTTGATCCACGCGTTCTCAAACAACAAACCTTTGTCAGTAACAAACAGGATAATTCCAAGGGGTAATCCCACAATTAATGAAACACCTAGTGATATGGCGACCATATACAACGTTTCAAAAAATGCCTTATTTAAATCTGGCAGAATGTTAAATATTGAATCAAGCAACGTTCTTCACCACCTCAAGATTTTCTATACGGCTTTCAATATAAGTAATCGCTCGTTTTACCTCTGTCTCATCACCAATCAGTTCCATAATAAAGATTCCGAGCGGCGTTTCCTGGATATATTCAATCTTTCCATGAAGGATATTTCCTTTTACTTTAAAGTTTTGGAAAAGCTCAGAAACAACGGCTTCTTCTGCGATCGCTCCCTTAAATTGAATCTTGATCACGGTACCTTTTCTATTCTTCAGCAATGGTTCCGGCAGATCCATCTGTATAACGGAACTGATAAATGTTTTCGTTAATTCTTTTTCGGGATTTGCAAAAATGTTATAAACATCACCTGACTCGATGATCTCCCCATCCTGCATGACAGCCATACGGTGGCAAATCTCCTTTACGACTTCCATCTCATGCGTGATGAGTACAATCGTAATTCCTAACTTTTTATTAATTGATTTTAAAAGTGAAAGGATGGACTTTGTAGTATTCGGATCAAGAGCAGATGTAGCTTCATCACAAAGTAATACCTTCGGGTCATTGGCTAGAGCTCTCGCGATACCGACTCGCTGCTTCTGTCCGCCACTCAACTGAGAAGGATATTGATCTTTTTGATTTTCTAATCCGACCATCTTCAACAGCTCTTGTGTTTTGCGATTGATCTCATCCTTTGTTTTTCCTGCCGCTTTTAAAGCAAACGCGATATTTTCAAAAACGGTTTTTGCGCTGATCAGATAAAAGTGCTGAAAGATCATGCCGATCTTAAGCCGCTCTTCTCGAAGCTCCTTTTTCCCTAACGCGGTTATCGATACTCCGTCGATGAGTATGTCCCCTGATGTTGGTTTTTCCAATAAATTGAGACAGCGAAGTAGCGAACTTTTTCCGGCACCGCTGTAGCCGACAATACCAAAGATCTCTCCTTTGTCTATTGATAGCGATACATTCTTCACACCAACGATTTCTTTTCCTTTTGCTTTATATATTTTGGTTACCTCTCTAACCTCGATCATCTGTCATCCCCCTCAACATATATAAAAGCCCTCTTCATTCTATGGAAGAGGGCGAATAAGCAATCATCGACTTATCTTCCAGAATGAACCTATCATTCTGCAGGAAGTAGCACCGTTCCATGATGGAGGTTGCCGGACGTCATAGGGCCTGATCCCTCGGTCTCTCTTAATAAGCATTTCATATTGAATTAAGTATAGTTGTCATCATACTCCCTGTCTAAAAGTTCTGTCAATACTAAATTTTATCACTTTAAAGTGTTAGCGCTTACATCGCTGTAATGGAAAGGGAACGATTTTTTTACTGAATAACAGCATTGAGTCTGATGAAACTTTATTGAGTCTTTTTAAAGATTATTGGGTCTGAATGCTATGTTATTGGGTTTAAATTTATAGAATTGAGTCTCTGCAAAATTCGACTAGCATGCATATAAAAACACAACAAAAAAACCACCTGATGCAAGATCAAGTGGTTTGAATATGTATATGGAGGAGGTAGAGGGATTCGAACCCCCGCGGGTCGTTAAACCCCTGTCGGTTTTCAAGACCGATCCCTTCAGCCGGACTTGGGTATACCTCCGTGTGACTGACAAGAACTATATTAACATGAGGACAAATATAGTGTCAACGCTTTTTGAGAAAAAAATTCAAAAAAAGAGAGGGAATTTCCCTCTCTTCATTTTACTTAATTACTTCCTTATTACCCATGTAAGGACGAAGCACTTCTGGAATCACAACCGTGCCGTCTTCTTGCTGGTAGTTTTCCAAGATCGCAGCGACTGTGCGTCCGATTGCTAATCCAGATCCGTTAAGCGTGTGAACGAATTCCGGCTTCCCTTTCGCATCTCTGCGGAAACGGATTTGAGCACGGCGCGCTTGGAAGTCTTCAAAGTTAGAACAAGAAGAAATCTCGCGGTACTCGCTGTAGCTCGGCAGGTATACTTCAATATCGTATTTTTTAGCAGCTGTGAATCCTAGGTCAGCTGTACACATGCTGAGTACACGGTACGGCAGGTTAAGAAGCTGCAGTACTTTTTCAGCGTGTCCTGTAAGCTTTTCAAGCTCATCATAAGAATCTTCTGGCTTAACGAAGCGAACAAGCTCTACTTTATTGAACTGATGCTGGCGGATTAAACCGCGCGTGTCGCGTCCTGCAGAACCTGCTTCAGAACGGAAACATGCGCTGTACGCTGCATATGTGATCGGAAGTTCTTCAGCTGTTAAAATCTCTTCACGGTGCATGTTCGTTACAGGAACTTCAGAAGTTGGAATTAAGAAATAGTCTTCTTCGCGAATTTTAAACGCGTCTTCTTCAAACTTTGGTAGCTGTCCTGTACCAGTCATGCTTTGACGATTTACCATGTACGGAGGAAGAACCTCTGTATAACCGTGTTCGTCTTCGTGAAGGTCCATCATAAAGTTAATTAAGGCACGCTCTAATCGTGCTCCAAGACCTTTGTAGAAAGCGAATCGGCTGCCAGTCACTTTCGCTCCGCGTTCAAAATCAACGATGTTTAAGTACGTTGCGATATCCCAGTGTGCTTTTGCTTCAAATGCAAACTCAGGTACTTCACCCCAGTGACGAACTGGAACGTTATCATCCTCTGTCTCACCAACAGGAACACTTTCATGCGGCAGGTTAGGAAGCGTCAGCATGATACCGTGAAGGTCTTCTTCTACTTGACGCAGTTCATCGTCCATCGTTTTAATCTTGTCGCCTACTTCACGCATCTCTGTAATTAGGTGGTCAGCGTCCTTTTTCTCACGCTTAAATTCCGCTACCTGCTTAGAAACTTCATTACGTTTAGATTTTAGAGCTTCCGTTTCACCGATCAACTCACGGCGGCGCTGGTCTAGTGCCTCAAACTGATCCAATCCAGAAAGATCTTCACCACGAGTAGATAACTTTTCTTTTACTTCTTCAAAATTAGCACGAACAAATTTTAAATCTAACATTTGTTTTTCCTCCTTTTAAGGTTATAAAAAATCAAAAAACTCCCGCCCGCTATTTCTAATATCAATTAGAAATAGGGACGAGAGTTAACCCGCGTTGCCACCCTAGTTGCAATGAACAAATGCCCATTGCCGGCTCAATTACATGTAACGGTTCTTCACCGGAAAAGCTTACTTTAATTTCAGCTCTTCACTCGAGGATGGATTCACAAAACGCTTTGATCGGTTTTCACCAGTCACCGACTCTCTAGACAAAGTCATTTTTGCTACTAGTTCCTGTCATTGATTTTTTATAATGATTTTATAGTAATGTACAGTATTTTTCTATTTTATGCAACTACTTCTTTTGCGGCTTGTACCATTTTTACAAAATATTGATGTAAACGGTAGTCGTCCGTCAGTTCCGGATGAAACGCTGCACATAGGAAATGTCCTTGTTTAGCTGCTACGATTCGGTCGTTATGTTTTGAAAGAACTTCAACTTCAGGTCCTACTTCAACGATAAACGGAGCTCGGATAAATACACCCGCAAAATCTTCTCCAACACCGTGAATCATGAGGTCAGCCTCAAAACTGTCTACTTGTCGCCCGAACGCATTGCGCTCAACCGTCATATCGATCAATTCAAGGTGTGCCGTGTCTTGTCCTTGAATGCGTTTAGCCATCAAGATCAATCCTGCACATGTTCCGAAGACAGGTTTATTTTGTGCAAACTCCTTTAAAGGCTCAAGAAAACTGTATTTATCGATCAAACGTCTCATCGCTGTGCTCTCGCCGCCTGGTATCACCAATCCATCTAGACTGCTGAGCTCTTCAACACGTTTTACCGCAACTGCTTCTGCACCACTTGCTTCGAGCGCTGCCACATGCTCTCGTACAGCCCCTTGCAGTGCTAAAACTCCGATTTTTAGCATAAAATTACCAGCCTCGCTCCTGCATGCGCTCACCTTGAGCTAATGTAGAGATGTCGATCCCTTTCATAGCAGTTCCTAGGCCTTTAGAAAGTTCAGCGATCAGTTTGTAGTCTTGGTAATGAGTTGTTGCTTCAACGATCGCACGAGCAAACTTTTCTGGGTTCTCAGATTTAAAGATCCCTGATCCTACGAATACACCGTCAGCACCAAGCTCCATCATAAGTGCTGCATCTGCTGGTGTTGCGATGCCGCCTGCTGCAAAGTTAACGACAGGAAGCTTGCCTGCTTTTTTGATTTGAAGAAGAATTTCAAATGGCGCTCCTAAGTTTTTCGCTTCTGTCATAAGCTCGTCTTCGCTCATGGCAACAACTTTACGGATTTGCCCTTGAATCATTCTCATGTGGCGAACAGCCTCAACGATGTTACCCGTTCCAGGCTCACCTTTCGTACGAAGCATGGAAGCACCTTCAGCAATACGGCGTGATGCCTCTCCAAGATCGCGAGCACCGCATACGAATGGAACTGTGTAATCACTCTTCAACAAGTGGAAAACTTCATCAGCTGGCGTAAGTACTTCACTCTCATCAATGTAATCAACACCCATTGCTTCAAGCACGCGTGCCTCAACGATATGTCCGATACGAGCTTTCGCCATAACAGGAATAGAAACAGCATTCAGAACTTCTTCCGTAATCGTAGGATCTGCCATACGAGCTACACCGCCTGCTGCACGAATATCTGAAGGAACACGCTCAAGTGCCATTACGGCTACAGCTCCTGCAGCTTCAGCAATACGAGCCTGCTCAGCGTTTACAACGTCCATAATAACGCCGCCTTTTTGCATTTCTGCCATTCCTCGTTTAACACGTTCAGTACCTGTTTTTAACATGCTTACTACCCCCTGATTTTTATGTAGTGTTACCGATGATTTCGGTCGTTTTATATTAAAACTAGTATTCTCATCTATTTTATCGCAAATCATAAAAAGCGCAAGCTCTCTATATTTTCTGAAAAAAAAGCCCTTTAGCATGAGCTAAAGAGCTTTTAAACTGCTATGAAACTAGAACCAGCCTTTAACCATGTCAACTGTTCCAGACCAAAGTCCTCCAAAGAAACCGCCAACACCTCTAAGTGCAAGTACAAACCAGTTTGCTTTTTCAACAGATTGTGTTGTTACTACTTCTGTCTTCCCTTTTGTATCTCCATTAAGTAAATAGCCGTAATCTTCTCCGCTGCCCGTATACTCAATATTGATATGGCCAACTACTTCCCCTTTTTTAACCGGGGCAGTCAGTTCGCCGTCTTTTGTCATCTTCTTCTTATCTATAACAAACTTAGGTTTATAGTTTTCTTTTTCTCCTCTTTTAATCACCATTGAAAGAGGTTCTTTCGTAGCAACTTTTACTTCTTTTTCTTTACCCTTTACGACAGGGACTGTTTTGTTACCTTTTACTTGATAATTCTTAGGTAGAATTTGCTCTTTTTCGAAGTTAGCAAATCCAAAATCAAATAACTTTTTTGTTTCTTTAAATCGATCTAAACGAGTACCTGTTTTCATAACAACTGAAATTAGGCGAGTATCTCCTTTTTTCACTGTACCTGTAAAACAGTTGCCTGCAAGATCAGTAGAACCTGTTTTAAGTCCGTCTACTCCTGCATAACCGCTATTTAGTTCAGGTAGCATCCAGTTCCAGTTTTCCATATTAATTTTGTCATCTGTACCTTCACGGAAAGTCATTCTTGGAATACTAGCTGTTTCTAATACTTCCGGATGATCTTGAAGCAGTCTGAAAGCAAGAATAGCGGTTGCACGAGCACTCATCATGTTTTCATCTGTTTCGGACCCACTCGAATGGTTACCGAACAAATCTTTATTGTTAAGACCTGTAGAGTTAACAAAATTATAATCTTTCATGCCAAACTCTTTAGCTTTGGCATTCATTTTCTTAACAAATTCACCCTCTGAACCAGCTAAAAGTTCAGCTAATGCAATCGTCGAACCATTGGCTGAATAAATCGCCATTGATTGATACAATTCACGTACTGTATATTTTTCATCTACTCGTAATGGCACGTTTGACAATGTACGGTTTTGAGAAATCTTATGTGCATATTCAGAAATACTTGTTTTCTGATCCCATGAAATCTTGTCTTTATTAATTGCTTCGAGCAATAAGTATTCAGTCATCATCTTACTCATACTTGCAGGGGCAAGTAACTTATCAGCATTTTTCTGATATAATATTTTCCCTGTTTCTGCATCAACAAGAATAGCACCTTCAGCTTTAATATCTAAAGACGGCGCTGCACTTGCTGTTTGCGAAAAACTAAATAAACTTCCAACTACAAATGAAAATACTAGCGTCAACGCTAATAGTTGTTTTATCTTGCTGTTCAAAAAACTGCACCTCCATACCCATTTACACACAAAAATTATTGTAACATACACCTTTTCAAAAAAATAGACAGAGGTTATACCTCTGTCTTAAAATGCGTCTTTAGACTGAATAATTTGGTGCTTCTTTAGTAATTTGAACTTGGTGAGGGTGACTCTCCCGAAGACCGGCACCCGTGATTTTTACAAAACGGGAATCATTTTGAAGTTCGTCGATCGTCGCCGTTCCACAGTAGCCCATGCCAGAGCGAATACCGCCAATTAGCTGATAAACTGTATCTGCAAGAGGCCCTTTGTACGGCACGCGTCCCTCAATGCCTTCTGGAACAAGCTTTTTATTATTTTCCTGGAAATATCGGTCGCTGCTGCCGCGTTCCATCGCTCCAACAGAACCCATTCCGCGATACACTTTAAACTGGCGTCCTTGGAAGATTTCACGCTCTCCAGGGCTCTCTGATACGCCTGCAAGCATGCTGCCCAGCATTACAGCATTTCCGCCTGCTGCAATGGCTTTAACAATATCTCCAGAGTATTTAATACCGCCATCTGCAATAATCGGCACTCCATACTTCTTAGCTTCAGTCGCACAATCGTAAACAGCTGTCACTTGAGGTACACCTACCCCTGCTACAACACGTGTCGTACAGATCGATCCTGGTCCGATACCAACTTTAACAACACTTGCTCCTGCTTCGATCAAGTCACGAGTCGCTTCTGCGGTCGCAACGTTACCAGCAATAATTGTTAAGTCAGGATAAGCTTGTCTTACTTCACGAACTTTTTGAAGTACACCTTCAGAATGCCCATGCGCCGTATCGATAACAATTGCATCGACGCCTGCATCTACAAGCTTCTCTACGCGAAGAAGCGCATCCTTCGTAACACCAACTGCAGCACCTACAAGTAAACGTCCTTGAGAGTCTTTGGCTGAGTTAGGGAACTCGATAACTTTTTCAATATCCTTAATTGTGATTAAGCCTTGAAGGATCCCTTCATCATCAACTAATGGAAGCTTTTCAATTTTATATTGCTGAAGTGTTTTTTCAGCTTCTTTTAATGTAGTGCCTACTGGCGCGGTCACTAAGTTTTCTTTTGTCATAACATCTGAGATCTTAATGGAATAGTCTTGAACGAAACGCAGGTCACGGTTCGTTAAAATACCTACTAGCTTCTTATCTACATCCACGATAGGTACACCGCTTATACGATATTTGCCCATTAAGTGTTCTGCATCAAATACTTGATGTTCGGGTGTCAGGTAGAACGGGTTTGTAATTACGCCACTTTCAGAACGTTTAACACGATCGATCTGTTCAGCTTGTTCTTCAATAGACATGTTTTTGTGAACGATTCCTAGTCCGCCTTGGCGTGCCATAGCGATCGCCATGTTAGCTTCTGTTACCGTGTCCATACCAGCACTGATAATCGGAATGTTCAATTGTACCGAATCAGATAACCTCGTTTTAATTGACACATCACCAGGAAGAACCGAAGACTTTGCTGGAATTAATAATACATCATCAAACGTTAAACCTTCTTTTGCAAACTTATCTTGCCACATACCATAACCACCCCTTCAAATTTATCATCCTGAAAAATATTATTTGTAGATTATCAACTGGGTAAACTAGTGTCAAGGAATACAAAATATGTTCGATTTTTCAAATAATTTGTAAAGAGAGGATTGTTTAACAAATGATGATGCAACATGACGCGTGGACTCTGTTTGATATGTTCTTTTCCTCTCAAAAAACACAGCATTTTCTAAGCAAGCAATATGAAAAACTGAACATGGAAGACAGCAATGGAAAAAGTTTTGATAACACATATGGATTTATTTACTATATTGAACACGGAAAAAAATATTATAAATTAGCTGATCTTGCACCTATGGAATTAAAGCCTGTGCTTCTGTTTTACGGCATGACTCAACTTATGAAGGCTTGTATATTGTGTGCAGATCCCGAATACCCTGATTCAAGTGCCGTATTGGCACACGGACTCTCCACTAGAAAAAGGAAGAAGAGAAGTTATGAATTTCTTTACGATGAAGTGAAGGTACAAAAGACTGGGCTGTTCAATCATTTTTGTGAAAAACTGTTTCACATGAAACATGTGGAAGGTGAAAAATTCACGATGATCCATTTGCTCCAAACGCTGCCTGAATTAAGTCCACTGTTTAAACAAATGAATGGTGATGTAAATCTCATTAAGCTGCGTAAAGAAAATGAGAAGACATTTTTTCTCCCATCAAAATCAAACGACCATCTACATTTGTCAGAAGAAAGATTTCTTGAATATACGAATTCATTGTTCTCAGCCAAATTTTCGATCGATTGGAAGGAAGACCATTCTGGATTCCTTCTTCGATCAAACGAAGCTTTAAAACCTTTTGATTGTTTCCCGTTATCTTATCATCTTTTTGAAAATACCTATTACTTGCCGGTCGACAGAGATAGGTTACAATCGCCAGAACTAAACGAATTCATGGTTCACTATGTGATCCTTTATAACTTAAGTATGCTGAGCAGATACGATACTGAATGGTGGAGTGAACTCTTCCATACGTATACCTCAGAAGAATTACCCTATATTAAGCAATTCCTAAACATAACTGCTCATAAAATGCCGTATCTTTTTGGGGAGATGCTGCAGCTGAGGAATTAGTTAGGTTGAAGGTGTGGAATGTGAGCGTAAAGTGAGATCTTCACTGGTTGATATTGAGGTGGAGCAATTTGTCGGATCAGATCACTAAAATCGGATAAAATTTTTTATCCCCGGATATATGGCCCTTATCCGCGGATATATTTTACATTACCTTGAATATATTCAGGATTACCGTGAAATTGTGTTTAGTTAGGTTGATGTGGAGAGGTTTTGAGGGCGAAATCAGGGGTGTTTTGGTTAGGTTTTATGTTTGGATGATGGTTGTAAGAGCTACTAGTGTTGCTTTTGGTCAGATTTTTGGAGTATTTGCTGAAGAATATGAAGAATATAGCGTGCTGGAAGATGGCTATGGCCATCTTCTTCCTTTTTTCTCTTTCTAGATCCCTCAATCTTTTCATAACACAAAAAAAGAAGATGGATTTTCATCCATCTTCCTCATTTGCCTAGCGACGTCCTACTCTAACAGGGG
>NZ_JARUHH010000024.1:0-28525 GCF_043558025.1 Fictibacillus sp. UD | reverse complement strand
TTAAGTCCGATAGAATACAGGACTCAAGCCCAACAGGTTGCCTAATTATTCGTGTCTAACTTTTCGGGTTCAGATCATCGGAAGGTGCTTTTTTGTATCAACTGCATGTGAACAAAAATCAATGATAAAAATCCAGATCCTCATTCAGTGCGGGATCATGCAGGTCTCCTACAAAATTTAAAAGACTGTCTCCTTCAAAATAATAAGGTTCGGTGTCCTCCAGCCAGCTTCGATATTCTTGGAAATCCTGATCAAAATGACCCGAAAAAAAGCGGTGTGCCACTTCATTTGTTAATGTATCAATGATGACGATGCCTCTATAACTCTGGCGATCTGGTTCGTCATAATCACATGCTACGTAATAAGCCATATAGATGCTCCTTTTAAAGTAATACACATAATGTTGCAATTTAGTGCTTTTTTCATACCATTATTTTTGATTTTCTTCATAAATTGAAACGATAAGCTATAAAACACTTACACGGCGTTTAAACGGGCTTTACATTCTGCCTGTAGGATGAAATATGAAGAGGACTGAAAAGAGGGTAATATGATGAAAACTTATTTTATGGTGCAAGAAAAAATAAGACCAGGATGGATTCATGAAATGGTGATCAAAGCGAATGAATTTGAGCAATGTCAGATATTCATTGAATGCAACACCTTAAAAATTAACGCAAAAAGTCACCTTAGTATGAGTCTGCTTAATGGTATGAACGGAATCTGCTGTGTATCTGCGACTGGAGAAGATAGCAGAACAGCAGTGGATGCATTGCGGTGTCTTGGAACGGGTATGTTAGCGTAAAAAAAAAAAGAGAAAAAAATCATACGGAGAGAAGCTGCATTCATGCGGCTTTTTCCATTTGTGATCGAAACGGCAATTTATATCGGTGGAAATGAGCACTCTATCGGTGAACCGTAATTAACGAAAAGTTTCTTCAAGTGACAGTTGATCGGAGTGCTCGAAGCATTCATCTTTGAAAAAGTAAATTATTTACCAAAACATCTTGCATTTCTTTGTGTGAGGTCTAAAATGAAGGATAGATATGACGGAGAAGTTAGAAAGGATTGTTGTTTTGCATAGAATTATTTGGTTAACTTTTGGAGCTTTTTTACAAGGACTAGCTATGGCGGCTTTTCTTTTTCCTCATGCAATACCTTCGGGTGGAGTGGCAGGAATCGCCATTTTAAATAATTATTTCTTCGACTTGCCGTTGGGACTTACGCTATGGACCATCAATTTTGGACTATTGCTGCTCGCGGTTAAAAAGCTTGGGAAAAAGGCAGCGTTATGGACCATCTATTGTGTAGCAGTAACATCTATTACGGTAGATTGGATTACAACACATGTCCCATATCCTTTAAATGGAACGCTCATTGATGTTATATACGGATCGATCATTTTTGGTACTGGTGTCGGAATTCTGTTTCGGTTCGGGGCTTCTTCAGGTGGTATGGATATTTTAGCCCTTATATTTGCTAAATGGTCCGGAAAGAAACCAGGTACCATCCTTTTTATGATCAACAGTTTTGTGCTGGTTATAACGTCGCTTACGATTGGTTTTGAAATTATACTCTTCGCGTTACTCTGTCAGTGGATCAGCACCCGAATCATTGATTACGTTCGAACGGCATCATTTCAAAGAAAAACAAAGCGATCTATGTAAATGTAAAAAGGGTACGGTCATGATAACCGTACCTTTTTTGGTGCGTAAAAATTAGCAATCTTTGCCTTTGTACGCCCAAGAACAACCAACGATAATGAGAAGGACAAATAGAACTACTATGATCGCAAAACTCTTTCCATAACCTCCGCCACCACAATAACCATATCCGCCACCATACATTGGTGCGTTTGCAAGTGAAGCATTTACCGGTGAATTTGCATACATTCTAAAACTCCTCCTTAAAATTGTACTTTCGACTTCGATACAGTATATGTGAGGTACGGAAAGGGTGTATGGACAATAGTTTAGTTTTTATGGAATTAGGCGAGTGTAATAATTTTGCAAAGAAAATGTGATGTTACAAATCAGAATAAAAGGGGTAAATGTTAGCAAGGAGGCGTTATATATGCAAACTGCAACCCAAACTCAAATGAAAACAACGAACAGGTTATTGAAAACTCAATCATGGGCCTTAATCGGTCTTGGTACAGGTGCACTTGTCTGGCTTTCTTTTAAACCGAACCGTATTAAAACGAAAATGAAATTCAAAGATATGAAACGAAGAGTACGCCCTCATCATATCGATCGTACGCAGCTGCCAATCAATAAAGCGGGACATCCTGATCCAATGGATGTAGACGACAACAAGATGGTAGAAGAAGGAGCTATGTACTCTGTAAACTATTACAACGATAAAAAAGGTTAAAGGATGGGAGACTCCCATCCTTTTTTCTGTCTATTATTTGCGAATCGGACGCTTTAATGTGTAAAGATCTTCCTCTAAATTTTCCACCCTCGACTGAAGTGTGGAAATAGAGTCTTCAATGCCCTCGTTGTAAAAATAAGCCCCCAATTCACCCGTTATAAAATCTAGTACTTGCTCAGCCGCAAGATTGCCGATCTCTTCACCGCGTTCGTCTAGAAAGAATGACTGTATGCTGGTAATCATCTCTTCTTTTGTCTCTTTTGAAAGTTTTCTCAATCTCTTAAACCCTCCATTATCAAAAAATCTGTTTTTGCATACTTTGTTGCTTGTGGAAGCGAATGATTTCCGTTCCAGATGCTCGCTTTCCGCGGGGCAGGCGGTGAGCCACATTTGGACGTTTTACTCTTAAGTGTCTCACCTGCCCGCCTGTCCCGCAGGAGTCTCGCATCTTACACTCCAATCAATAATCATAGAAGACAATATTTGAAAGTGACTATCTTTTAGAAAAGGTGCGTCATTGAGACACAAATAATTATAACTCGTCCCAAAAAAGTAGACGAATGCGGCTGAAAATTGCATAACAATGGATGAAATATTGGGTCTTTATGACGATTTTCCATGTAAAAATATGTCCAGTTTTGTAACATTACTTCTTCTTTTGTGGAAACTATTTTCAAGTATAAAAAAAGCGGGCATAATAACTGAGAAGTACAAAATTGACATAAGAGGAGCCGATTTTCGTGGAGAAAAAAGAATGGAATAACTCTCTTCTGATGGAATGTATAAAAGAAAAAAAAAGAAAAGCTGGTAGAAATTGCAGATCGAAATGGTTTAACCAGCAAGGAAACCGTAAAGTGCAGTCAAGAGCTAGACGTTCTATTGAATGTCTACCAAAGACAAGCAACGTTCTAATTATCGTTTATTGAAGATGAGTTCATCTGTTAGTTGATCAATACGAAGCAGAATCGCCTTCTTAGTGACTAAAGGATAATTACAGTGAAACTCTGATAACAGTTCACGAATCTCCTGAATCAATGAAATTTCTTTTTCAGGCATAGACTTAGTTGAGTCGCTTTTCGTTTTAAATTGAATCAGATTATCTTTCACACCAACACCCCATTTTCATATTGTGTTGGATACTACTTCCATATCATCATTTAAATACCTTCCAAAAGTCGAAATGTTTCCTTTCTACAGCAGAATGTGACAATATCTTTTTAGGGAACAAAATACAGTTTAAAATGGGAGGCTATTAAACACATGACAGCTATTAAATCATTGCAAGACACAACTGTGCTGAATAATGGGGTTAAGATGCCATGGTTCGGACTTGGTGTATTTAAAGTGGAAGAAGGACAAGAAGTAATCGATTCTGTTAAATGGGCGATTGAAGCAGGATATAAAAGCATCGATACAGCAGCTATCTATAAAAATGAAGAAGGTGTTGGACAAGCTATTAAAGAAGCGGGAGTACCTCGCGAAGAATTGTTCATCACAACAAAAGTATGGAATGCTGATCAAGGCTATGAGTCAACTCTAGCAGCATTTGAAACTAGCATGGAAAAGCTAGGTCTTGAATACCTTGATCTTTATTTGGTTCACTGGCCTGTTAAAGGCAAATATAAAGAAACTTGGCGTGCTCTTGAGCAGCTTTATAAAGACGGGAAAGTAAAAGCGATTGGTGTCTCTAACTTCCAAGTTCATCATTTAGAAGATATCTTGGCTGATTGTGAAATCAAACCAATGGTCAACCAAGTGGAATACCATCCGCGTCTTGCACAAAAAGAGCTTCTTTTATTCTGTAAAGACAATAATATTCAACTGGAAGCATGGAGCCCTCTTATGCAGGGAGAACTGTTGAATGAGCCTGCATTAGTGGAGCTAGCAGAAAAACACGGAAAATCTGTAGCTCAAATCATCCTTCGCTGGGATGTGCAAAATGGTGTAGTAACGATTCCGAAATCAGTCAAGCAGCACCGCATCGTTGAGAATGCAGATATCTTTGATTTTGAGTTATCACTAGAAGATATGGCTAAAATTGATGCACTGAATGAAGACCGACGCATCGGTCCCGACCCAGATAACTTCGACTTCTAAAAGGGGTCTGACCCCAAACAAATACAAAAATTCACTTTTTGTCCACGTGGAATATACATATTCCACGTGGATTTTTTTCTTTTCTTTCATCTGTATGAAATTGTTTCTTACTTTCTTTCGTTACAAGCCTCTTCATATGGGGAAAGGCTAAGTAAAGCCTGAGCCGTACATAATGAGAAGAGCGTATTTTACGTCTTACATACACAAGTATCACAATTATTTTCACAAACAAATATAGTTACTTGACAAAAGTAAGTGTTATCTCATATACTAAACTTACAAAAAATAAGTAATGAAGTATGAAGGGATGTTTAAGATATGATGATGCAAACAGATGGAATTCATCACATTACAGCTATCGTTGGCAGTCCGCAGGAGAATGTTGATTTTTATGCTGGTGTACTAGGATTGAGATTAGTAAAGAAGACGGTTAATTTCGATGACCCTGGAACATACCATCTTTATTTTGGAGATGAAGGAGGCAGCCCAGGAACGATCATGACGTTCTTTCCATGGCCAGATGCATATAGAGGAAGAGTGGGTTCCGGGCAGGTGGGTACGACTTCTTTTGTTGTTCCAGAAGGTTCGCTCTCTTTTTGGGAAGAAAGACTTTTAAAGTTCTCAGTTGAATATAAGAAAACAGTCCGCTTTGAAGAAGAGTATTTAGAATTTCTAGATCCACACGGATTGCGTATAGAGATTGTAGCAAGAAAAGAAGGAAAGAACAGCGAATGGACATTTGGAGCAATCACTCCAGAGCATGCCATTAAAGGATTTGGCGGTGCCGTAATGCTTTCTGCAGCTCCTCAGCAAACAGAAAAAGTGCTAATGAACGTGATGGGGCTTCAAAAAGTCGGGCAAGACGGTGATTACATCAGGTTTAAAGCGAAAGGTGATATTGGAAATGTGATTGATATTAAGCTTGCACCAGAAGCAAGAGGGGTGAGCGGAGTTGGAACGGTCCATCATATCGCATGGCGAGCTAACTCATATGAACAGCATGAATTATGGCAGCAGCATGTGAAACAGAATGATTTTCAAGTCACAGAAATTATTGACCGCCAATATTTCAATGCCATCTATTTCCGTGAAGAAGGGGGCATCCTCTTTGAGATTGCAACAGATCCACCTGGATTTACACGTGACGAACCAGAAGAGGATCTTGGTAAAGAGCTGCTGCTCCCGCCATGGCTTGAGCCTCACCGAGAGCAGATTGAGAGTCACCTGCAGCCAGCAGAAGCAAGGATTTTAAAGGAGGACAAATAATGAAACACTTGTTTAATAAAGGAACGGACTTAACTAAACCGGTGCTGCTTTTATTACATGGCACAGGAGGAAATGAAGAAGATCTTCTTTCATTGGCGGAAATGATCTCACCCGAATCTTCTGTTCTAAGTGTAAGAGGAAACGTATCTGAAAATGGCATGCCACGATTTTTCCGCCGATTGGCTGAAGGCGTATTCGATGAGGAAGATTTGATTTTTCGCACGAAAGAGCTTCATGATTTTATTGATGAAGCAGCCGGGAAGTATGAATTTGACAGAGATCAAGTGGTTGCTGTTGGGTATTCGAACGGTGCCAATATTGCAGGAAGTTTGATTTTCCATTATAAAAACTCGCTAAAAGGAGCTATTCTTCATCATCCGATGGTACCGAGACGCGGGGTCGAATTGCCTGATTTAAGTGGGCTTCCTGTATTTATTGGAGCAGGAAAAAATGATCCGATTTGTCCGCCAGAAGAAACAGAAGAGCTAGAAAAATTACTCTCAAGTGCAGGTGCGGAGGTACATGTGAAATGGGAGAATATGGGTCATCAGCTTTCAAGAGCTGAAGTAGAAGAAGCAGCTGAATGGTTCCACAAAAATTTAATGTCATAAAATTTAAGTAAAGCAGGTGATTTCATGAAATCGATTGATCCTCAAAACTTATCTATAAAAGAAAATTATAAGTTCCTCACAGGGAGTATAATTCCAAGACCTATCGCTTTTGTAAGTACACTTTCCACAGATGGTGTGCTCAATGCAGCTCCCTTCAGCTATTTTAACGCGCTAACATCCAATCCTCCGTTAATCGCCATTTCAATTGGCAGGAAAGACGGGGTACAGAAGGATACTTCACGAAATGCAGAGAAAACTGGTGAATTTGTAGTCCATATCCCGGATGAAACGTACATTGAGGCTGTGAATCAAACGGCAGCGAACATTAAGCCAGATGAAAGTGAAGTCGAACTTGCAAAACTAACAACAGTTGAATCGGTTAAGGTAAAAGTTCCTGGAATTGCTGAATCCCGAATTCGTATGGAATGCGTAGTTGAGAGTATTATTCCTCTAGGAGGAACCCCTGATCATCCAGCTACAGATCTGATTATCGGTAAAGTTGTTCATTACCACATTGCTGATGACTTGTATTATGATGGGAAAATTGATGCTGAAAAACTGAAGCCTGTTGGAAGGCTGGCAGGTTCAAACTATGTAAAATTAGGTGAAATATTTTCGTTAGAACGGCCTCAATAAAAATAGTCGGCTCTCCCTCTTACTAGTAAGAGGGATTTTTTTATTGTCAAAAACCGACATTTTTTAAAGTCTTATCATATGTAGTCACTTTACCCTACACCATTTAGACAAGGCATATCCATCCTTTTTAGGCTATTGTAATCCTTTTTACGACAAAGCCCATAAATCATGAATAGGGAATTTGGGGGATTCTGCTTCTTTGAAGAAGATTTTGGAAATTCCGAGAGGGAATAATCACAATTTTAAGGGTCTGTCTTCCCATTTTTAGATACTTCTTTTATATATTACGAAAATAAGTAGATATGTCCTGCGTCAGAAGTTTGTCTTTCTATGAAAAAGGAACCCATCCTAAAAAATGGATAATCAATAGTCACGAAATAAAATCCCAAAAATCATACAAAGGGTTTATTTTCCAGTTCCTAGTCCTTTCTGCGACAAATTATTACATAATCTTACAGTTACTTTCCGTTAACCTTTAAATAACAACAAAGAATTACTATATTTTCAAAAAAAATACAGGAGGTGTGACAGGATTCTTAAGAGTAGGATCTGCTTAACAAAAAAAATCAGGGAGGGAAAAGTTACATGAGTAAAAAACGAAGAAAAGTACGCTGGCTTTCCGTATTTTTAGTTTTTTTAATGATTGTTCCAATGATGTTCCCGTCTCAAGCTAACGCCACAACAAAAGGAAAAGCTTCTACGTCAGCAAAAGAAGCCGCCTTAGAAGGCACAAAAAGCAAGGTTTCCAAAAAAGTAAACGAACAATTCAGCAAGAAAGATAAAGTTACATTCCTCATTAAGTTTAAAGAACAAGTAAACACAGCAGAAGTGGCTAAAAAAGCTGCTAAAGAGGCAAAATCTCAAAAACTATCTGCCAATCAAACGAAATTAATGAAACGTTCCACATTAGTATCCTCACTTCGCGCAAAAGCGCTTGAAACTCAAAATCACACGAAAAAATACTTAGAAAAACAAGAAAAAGCAGGTAAAGCTGAAAAAATCCAATCTTTTTATGTCGTTAATGGAATGGCAGTAACGGCAACAAAAGATGTAATGGAAGAGATTGCAGCTTACCCAGAAGTTGAAAAGGTACTACCAAATGAAACAAGACAGCTCATTCAACCTGCAAGTTCTGTAAAGCTTCCAGAGATGCCACAGCCAAAACCATCTTTAAAGGTTGAACCAAAAAACGAAACATCTTCAATAGAATGGAACATCCAACGTGTAGGAGCACCTGAAGTTTGGGGTATGGGAATTGATGGTGCCGGAACGGTTGTAGCCAATATAGACACAGGCGTTCAATGGAATCACCCAGCGTTAAAAGAAAAGTATCGCGGATTTAATCCACAGAATCCTGATGCTGCCGACCATCAATTCAGCTGGTTTGATCCTGTTGGCGGACAATCAGCGCCATATGATGATGATGGACACGGTACTCATACGATGGGGACAATGGTAGGTTCAGAACCAAACGGAGGTAATCAGATCGGTGTTGCACCGGGAGCAAAATGGATCGCTGTTAAAGCATTCTCTGCATCAGGTGGAACCGATGTTGACTTACTTGAAGCAGGTGAATGGATTTTAGCACCAAAAGATGCAGAAGGTAATCCACATCCTGAAAAAGCGCCGGACGTTGTAAATAACTCTTGGGGCGGCGGATCAGGACTTGATGAATGGTACAGAGAAATGGTACAAGCTTGGCGTGCAGCTGAAATATTCCCTGAATTCTCTGCAGGTAATACGACCATCTTTAATCCAGGTGGTCCAGGCTCTGTTGCTACTCCAGCAAACTATCCAGAATCCTTTGCAACAGGTGCAACAGACATTAACGACCGTTTAGCAAGCTTCTCACTACAAGGACCTTCTCCATATGACGAAACAAAACCTGAAATCTCTGCACCAGGAGTAAATATCCGTTCATCGGTTCCTGGGAGTGCATATGAAGGTGGTTGGAATGGTACATCAATGGCCGGACCACACGTTTCAGCAGTTGTTGCATTGCTCAGACAGGCTGATGCGAGTCTGACAGTTGAAGAACTTGAAGAAATTTTATTAAATTCAGCAACACCACTAACAGACGCGACTTTCCCTGAATCTCCTAACAATGGTTATGGACACGGTCTAGTAAATGCATTTACAGCCGTATCTTCCGTAGTTACAGGACTAGGTAGAATTGAAGGGACGGTAACTAAAGAAGGAGAGGATACAGAAGCTCCTTCCATCACACATGAAGGACCAAGTGAATCTTACAAAGAGATGCCATTAAATCTTGAAGCAGAAGTGTCAGACAATATTAGTGTCACTTCAGTAGTTCTAAGCTACCAAAACGAAGATGGAAGCTGGACAGACGTGACTGCAGAACGTTCAGGCGGAGATTACAAGTCTGGTACGTACAGTGCTTCTATTCCAGGATCAGCATTAACAGGTGATTCTATTATCTACAAATGGACAGCTATTGATTTTGGTGGTAATGACATTTCTACAGATAACTACTCTGTAGCATTGTTGCCTGGAATTTCTACTGGGTACAATGAAGACTTTGAAGGTAATCCTACAGGATGGACATCTTTCGGAGCAAATAATAGCTGGGAGCATGGTGTACCAACAAGCGGACCTGGTGCGGCATTCTCTGGTGAAAAAGTATATGCTTCAAATCTTGCTGGTAACTATGCGAACAGTGCTAACATGACACTTGTTATGCCTCCAGTTGACCTTCCTGAAGGAAGCACATACCTTCAGTTCAAACAATGGCATGATCTAGAACGCAACTATGATTATGGACACGTATTCGTTTCAATAGATATGGAAAACTGGACACAAAAGCTTCGCGTTAACTCTACTTCTGGCGGATGGATCGATGGAGAAGTAAATTTGACTGAATACGCGGGACAACGAATTTATGTAGCGTTCAATGTAACATCCGACAGTTCTGTTGTAAAAGCAGGATGGTATTTAGATGATGTGAAACTTCATGACCAGCCGATCATGCCTACACAAAAAGCAAAACTAGGCGGGTCTCCAGCAGTTGAAAAAGCACCTATCGCACAGGCGAAACCAAAAGTAGATCCAACTAAAATCAAGCCGATGAAACCTTCTTCTGAAAAAGAACCTGCAAAAGACGGTAATGCTGCTGCACCACTAGCCCTTCCGATGCGTGCAGAAGTAAGCGTTCTTGAAACGGGTCGTTCCGTTTATACGAATCCTGAAGATGGTTCATATGGCTTAACGCATGCAGCAGGAACATACACGGTACAAGCAGAGGCTTATGGGTTCCGTTCACAATCACAATCCGTAACCCTTGAAGCAGATGGGACAGCAAGAGCGAACTTTACACTTGAAGAGATTCCAAGAGGAACTGTTTCAGGTACTATAACAAACGAAGTGACAGGCGAACCGATTGCAGGAGCTACAGTAATGCTTATGGAAGATGCTGCAATTGCACCTGTTCAAACGAATGAAGATGGTACGTATGAAATCTCCGCATACGAAGGCGAGTACACGTTGAAAGTACTAGCTCCTTCTTATTATGGAGAAGAAGTATCCGTTACCATTTCCGGTGGCGAAACAACACAGCAAAACATTGAGTTAAAACCTTTCATCGGATATCCAGGTGAGATCGGCTATGACGATGGAACAGCTGAAAATGCACGTGCATGGAACTCTGCAGGAAACGCGTGGGCTGTTAAAATGTCATTAGCGAATGGTAATGAGAAAGCAGCTGTAACAGGAGGATTGTTCCGATTCTGGGATACAGAATGGCCAGTACCTGGTGGGACAGCATTCCAAGTAGCTGTGTATGATGCAAGTGGTCCAGATGGAATGCCTGGTAAAAAACTTGCTGGACCTTTTGATGCTACAGCACTTCGTAATGGAGAATGGACACATGTGGATTTAAGTCAGCATGGAATTATGGTCGAAGGAGATTTCTACATGGTGTATATTCAAACGTTCGCAAATCCTAACACACCAGGTCTTGCGACAGATGAAAGTGGAACATGGTCTGGTCGAAGCTATCAGAGCTTAAGCGGGGCTTGGTCACAATCACCAGAAGATGAAGGGAACTACATGATTCGTGCCACAGTGAATTATGAAGTAACAGCACCTGTCATCACTTCTCCTGCAGATGGATCGTTTACAAACGAGGAAAATGTGACGGTATCCGGTACAGCTGCTCCAACGACAACAGTTGATATTTACAATAATGGAGATAAAGTAGCGAGTGCTGAGACAACGGATGAAGGAACTTTCTCGAGTCCAGTAACGCTTGGAAATGGTGCTAACACGCTGACAGCGAAAGCAGTTACAGAGCAAGGTTCCACTGATGAATCTGCTCCAGTAACCGTTACACTCGATCAAACAAAGCCTAAATTGAGCATTACAGCACCAGCGAATGGTTTGAAAACAAATCGTGAAGCTGTAACCGTAACAGGTAAAGCAGATGAAGAGAATGTTGATTGGGTAAAAGTAAACGGTCAAAAAGCTAAGGTGGATGCAGAAGGTAACTATAGCCACCGTATGCTTTTAAATGAAGGTGAAAACGTAATCAAGGTGGTAGCTCTTGATAAGGCAGGAAATCGTCAAGCGAAGACCGTTAAAGTTTATGCCAAATTCGAAGCTCCAGTTATTACAAACTTAAAGCCAGATACTGACAAAGAACTAAAGAGTGGAGAGTCTGTAAAAATTGAATTTGACAGTGAAACAGGATTGGATACGGTATTTGTTATCCATATGCCGCTCACAAATGCAGGAGGCTTGGCAAACGCAACTGAATTGCCTATGCGTGAAACAACAGAAGGACATTATGAAGGATATTACACTGCAACTTCCAACATGAAGGCAGCAGGAGCAGTTGTAGAAGTAATTGCTTCAGATGACTATGGCAACAAAACAGCTGAGAGAGCAACAGGCAAGCTTTATATCAATGAGAAAAAGAAAAAGTAAGAAATAATAAAACATCTAAACCGGTCCTGCCCTAGGGAGGACCGGTTTTTTTATGCGCTTTTAGTACCTAGTCATATAATTTGTTCTTAATTCGACAAATATAGAGAATGCTAAATACAAAATATGTGTTAAGATAGTTACGATGTGAAGTTAAAGGAGACTGATTTAATGAGCGAACATTCGAAGTACGACATTCGTGAATGGAAGAAAAAATTAGCACCATTTGAACGCCCGCGTATATCAGCAAGTGTATGGCAGTTAATTAATTCAGTAGGACCATTTATTATCTTATGGGTTCTTGCTTATCTGAGTCTAAATATATCGTTTTGGTTAACCCTTCTTTGTGCTGTTCCTGCAGCAGGTTTCTTAGTTCGTACATTTATCATTTTTCATGATTGCACACACTATTCATTTTTTAAAAGTCGTAAAGCCAATCAGATCGTAGGTATATTTACAGGTTTATTCACATTTTGTTCCTATGAACAATGGAAGAATAGCCATGCAACGCACCATGCTACGAACGGAAACTTAGAAAAGCGCGGTGTTGGTGATGTTTGGACGATGACATTGCAAGAATATGCAGATGCTTCTTGGTTTAAAAGATTACAATATCGAACATATCGAAATCCGATCGTATTATTTTTAATCGGACCATTATATATTTTCTTGATCGATTACCGATTTAATGCGAAGAATGCTTCTAAAAAAGAAAAAGTGCACGTTTGGTTAACGAATGTTGCGTTAGTCGCAATTGTATTAACGGTTGGATTTGCTATCGGCTGGAAAGCATTTTTATTAGTAGAACTGCCGATCTTCTACATCGCAACATTTTCAGGAGTATGGCTGTTCTACGTGCAGCATCAGTTTGAAGATGGTTACTTTGAACATAACGAAAAATGGAACTATGTAGAAGCTGCATTAAAAGGAAGTTCGTTCTACAAGCTTCCAAAAGTTCTGCAGTGGTTTACAGGAAACATTGGGTTCCACCATGTTCATCACTTGAATTCTCGAGTGCCAAATTATCATTTGGAGAAAGCCCATAAGAGTGATCCGCGACTACAAGATGTGCCAACGCTTACTCTTCTAACAAGCTTAAAATCCTTAACGTTTAAGCTTTGGGATGAACAGTCTAAGAAATTTATTGGCAACAGGGACATTCGTAATTTTATTAGGAAAAACAGAGCAGCATAATTATGAGTCACTCCGCACCGTGTTTCGTTTCTGAACACGGTGAGGGGTGGCTTTTTATTATAGAAATTAAAAGTAAGCTGATTGTTAGAATTTTAGACGTTGTAACTGGCACCAAAAGGCTAGCCGTTAGCCAAGTTTTACTTTATAGGCACCATTTGCCCGTTATCCTTCATATACTAAACACATGCCGACTCCATACGAAAAGAGGAGGATAAAAATGAAGTTGAATGTACAATATATTCCGCTGCATAAGATTAAGCCGAATCTTACCATTAAGATAACAGAACATGTAAAGAAACTTAGAAATAGAATGTGGGACTGCATGTATATGCTGGTTGTAAAAAAAGAAAAAAATAATGATTTTAGCATTATTTGCGGAAATGACCGTTATGAGTATTTAACGAAACACACAAAAAATAAATACGCGCTGTGTATTATAGATGAGCAGTCAAATGAAACAGGTGTGGAGGACTGGTTCAAGGGTTTATATCGTGCAGAACGAAGGAAATCAGGAAAAGAGTGGGTACGCGACAATATGAGTAATAACTCTATATCAATCATTCGTGCATTTATAAGAGAGGATAAAAGATTTAAAGAACTTTCTCATTTTCAGCGATTAAAAGTAATCTTAATAGCAGTTAAGTATAAGAATACAGTTATTACATGCATGAAGTCGAAAGTAGGAGATTTGCTTAAAACACGCTAGAGAAAATAGAACAAAAAAACAGCACCCCTGGTTTATACCTGGAGTGCTTGTTTCATTTACATATCCCATAAATCACTAACCTTAATTGTTGGATCGACTCTTTTTACTGCATATAATATCTTCCTTATGGCAATCATTCTTGGATTTTTATTTGGATTAGATGCTAATTCTTCTATTATTTTTCTTTCGATACCAGTTGTTCGAGTTAACCAGTCAGTATCTTTATTATGCTGTTCGAGCCAAAAGCCTAGCTTACTGCGTTTCTGCTCCACTCTGTACATATTCATTGATACCCCCAACTCAAATTCCTTTTCTCTATAATTCTTAGTTACCCTAATGTAGAAGTTATAAACCTAGGGATTAGTACAATAACGAGTCTTTTGTACTAAAAATAAAAAGGATAGTATGGGGATAACACTTCACTACCCATTTAATTGTGATTTTAGTAGTAAAAAAATACTAAAGGTTTTTACGAATGAAGCAGGTGGAATTATTTAAATCTTCAGAGGAATCATTTATAGTGATAACAAGGTGGTGTTTTTGTTGGAGAATGTTAGGGGTTTGTTGCAAAATTTAAGCAGGAAATATGATAGCATACAGAAAAGCAGCTTTCGTATGGGGGAGGCAAATCTTACACTCGCACATAGTCATATCTTATATGAAATAAATAAACACGCTCGGCTTTCTATGCAGCAAACTGCAGATATTCTAGGAGTTGATATCACGACTTTCAGCAGGCAAATACAAACCTTGATTAAAGCGGGCCTTGTTAAAAAGACTCCGAACCCTAACGACAAAAGAATATATCTGCTTACCTTAACAGAAAATGGAGTGCAGACGGCATCCGAGATAGACACGATCATAAACAACCGTTTAACAGAAAGTTTTTCGCAGCTTACAGATTTTGAGCGTGATACGATTCTCCATTCGTTGAAAATCTTGAGCAAGGTGATGTAACGTAGCGGTGAATGTAAAAGATTGTTGCTTTCCATTGTTAGTCTTAGTATCTTTTGATTGGAGTGAAGGATGCGGGCGTACCACCTGAGGAGCTTCTAGGAAGACATGCGACATGGAATCTTACTTTTTAGCATTTACTTGTTAACGCAGTAGCAGCAAGAATACTTCCTTGAATTCTAATTTTCAGGAGGATCACCGTACGCCCTGTGGAAAGAGAGTACCTGTAACGGAGATCAACCACTTTCAAGAGCTGCAAAGTAAAAATAAGAAAGAGTACCTGATTAACCAGATACTCTTGATTAGATAAAAAATTATATGATTGCCGTATATTTGTCTTTTTTAATGTTTTTCTTTCCTGACTGAAAGAAGAAAATGGACAAGCAATTGTTGAAGATGTTGATCTTTTATATTTTTCTTTGTGAAATGACGCTTCACTAGATGACGGATGATCACTTCACTCATTATTCTTTTCCTCCCTTCTCTGTTTCCCCATATTTCTCCTTCAATCGATAATTATCCTCTAAAATGTCGAAACAATAGTACTGCTTTCCTAGAACTCACATGTTTTCAATCCATACAGTACATTTGAACGAGATAAGAATTAGTGCAAGAATGTCGAATAAATAGTCAGAATATATTGACTAGTGTGAACGCTTTCATATATGATTTAAAAGTAAGACCAGGTCATAAGGAGGGGGTTATTGAAGATGAATTCCGTTTGGTTAGCCATTATTGGGATGTTAATGTTTGCGTTCGGGTACAAGTATTACTCCAAGTTCGTAGCAGAAAAAATTTATAAACTTGACCCGAATTATGTTACTCCGGCTCACAAGTACAATGATGGAGTCGACTTCGTTCCTACAAACAAATTTGTTTTATGGGGACATCATTTTTCTTCTGTAGCAGGGGCGTCACCTATAGTAGGTCCTGCAATCGCACTATACTGGGGCTGGTTACCAGCATTTTTATGGGTTATTTTTGGTACAGTGTTCGCGGCAGGTATTCATGATTTTGGTACACTTGTACTATCTGCTCGTCATAAGGGGCAATCTGTCGGATCCATCACAAGCACGATCATTGGAAAACGTGCAAAAATTATGTTCTTATTCATTATTTTAATTTTGATGTTAATGGTTAATGCCGTATTTGCATGGGTTATTTCAAATCTGTTCATTAAGTTTCCGGCAAGTGTTTTGCCAGTCTTTATCGAGATCCCATTAGCGGTATGGATTGGTTATGCGGTATACAAACGTAAAAAAGAAATGCTTATTCCGTCCATCATTGCTTTAGTAGTCATGTATGGTACAGCTATTCTTTCAAGCAAGATTCCAGCACTCCAAATCGACTTAGTAAAATACTTTGGCGGTGCAGAAGCTGCAGGATTATTCGGTCTAGGTGCAGTTGGTTCTGCATTCTTAGTATGGATCGTCATACTAATGGTCTATTGTTACATATCTTCCGTTCTTCCGGTCTGGAAGCTGCTTCAGCCTCGTGATTACATCAATTCTCACCAATTAGTGGTTGGCTTGCTTATGCTTTATTTAGGGCTTGTTTTCCTTCAGCCGAAGATTACGGCACCAGCTGTAAACGCTGCTGCAGGAGATGTTCCATGGTTTCCGTTATTATTTATTACAATTGCGTGTGGAGCGATCTCTGGATTCCACGGACTTGTATCATCAGGGACAACTTCCAAACAGCTTGATAAAGAAACAGATGCCCGTTTTGTTGGGTATGCAGGTGCTGTAGGTGAAGGTACTCTTGCATTAATCGCAATCATTGCGGTTTCAACAGTTTTTGCTACACAAGGAGATTTCCTAGCAACTTATAATAGCTTTGCTGCAGCAAGCTCAGGCGGACTTGGTGCCTTTATCGGAGGAGCCGCTCAGCTTGCGACAGGGCTCTGGATTCCAGCTGATATCGCAGCTACGATCGTTGCCGTTATTATCGTAAGTTTTGCTGCTACATCTCTTGATACATCGTTCCGTTTAATGCGTTATATCATTTCAGAGCTTGGAGTAGAATACAAGGTTCGTTCTCTTGAAAAGAAACATGTTGCAACATCCATTGCAGCTGTTTCCTCTACAGCTCTCGTTATCCTTCCTCAAGGTCCGAACGGTTTTGGATCAGGCGGATATCTGTTATGGCCATTGTTTGGAACAAGCAATCAGCTTTTAGCGGGGATTTCCTTGCTCCTTATAACCATCTGGCTAAAACGTCTTGGCCGAAATTACATGGTTACGTTAATTCCGATGCTCTTTGTGTTCTTTATGACACTTTGGGCGATGATTCAGCAGGTTGTGTTTACATGGTCAGGTATGGGAGATAACGATGCAAACATGCTGCTCTTTATTTTCGGAAGCTTGATTTTAGGGTTTACGCTGTGGATTATTTTAGAAGCGTTAGCTACTTTTAGGAAAAAGACAACAGAACCGTTAACAACGGATATGTAATCGTGAAGTAGAGGCTAGGAAAGCTAGTCTCTACTTTCTTTTCAAGGAGGGGGCAGCGAGAGATATGTCTTTTTTAGAGAAATTGAAAACAGCTGTTGATCTGTACGATCAAATCTTGAAGCAGCCGCATCGTGCAGAAATTGCAAGAGAATTAAGAAATGAAGAGGATTTGTTCATGCTTTTATGTGTATCAGAAATGCTTGGAATTCCCAATCCTGCTTATTATTACACGTTAGAACTATATCCTCTGCTTTTAGAAAAATTTCACGATTGGCATATGAGAATGGGTATGGATAAATCACCTTTAGAAGGAATTCGCTGCTGTTAGGAGAGAAATTTGATATGAAGATTTATTTTATTGGTGGAAAAGGCGGAGTCGGAAAAAGTACAACGGCTTCTGCATTTGCCGTTCTTTGCGCAAGAGAAGGAAAGAAGACGCTTCTCGTTTCAACTGACCCAGCCCATAATACAGGAGATCTTTTTCAAGTGAAAAAAGTAAAAGGGAAAACGAACATTGCCCCAAACCTTGATTTAATTGAAATTGATTCTGACAAAGAAGCCCTGGTGTATATGGAACAAGTGAAACAGAACATAAAAGGACTAGTAAAGGTGACGATGCTTGAAGAGGTGCACCGTCAGCTCGATCTTGCCGGCAAATCCCCTGGCGCTGCAGAAGCGGCTGTATTTGATAAAATGACGTCCATCTTGTTAGAAGACAGCAAAAAATATGAGACGGTCGTGTTTGATACCGCACCGACAGGGCACACATTAAGACTCTTGCTTTTACCAGAATTCATGGGTGTCTGGATGGATGGGCTTTTAGAAAAACGAAAGAAGGTTCAGGATAACTACACACAGCTTTTGTACGACGGCGAAACGAGAGAGGATCCAATCTATGAAGTTCTTCAGGCGAGAAGGCAGAAGTTTAGTAAAGTAAGAGAGTTAATCATTGATAAGGAAAAAACGACATATATGATGGTAGTGAATCCTGAGCGTTTGCCCATCTTAGAAACAGCGAGTGCGGTAAAAACATTAAAAGAACATGGCATCTCTGTCAGTAAGATCATCGTAAACAAAGTCATCCCTGAAGAAGTAGAAGGAACATTTATGAGAAACCGGAAAGAAGCAGAGCGGCCGTATCTCGAAGACATTAAACAAATGTTTAAAGATACAGAGAAAATATATGTTCCGATGTTCGACCATGATATTGCAACAAGGGAAGGCTTGCAGGAGTATAGCGAGTTTTTAAAAACGACGGAATTGTTGAAGGCATAGAAATAACCAGCGCAGACCTTTTTAGGTTGACGCTGGTTTTTTAATAGTTTTCCATGTGGAAAGGACACCTCTTTCTGTAAATTATAATTTGTGGATTCATAGCTGATTTTTGTGGATTGGGCATCAAAACTTTTGGATTGAACAGCAAAATTTCTGGATTGAACAGCAAAATTTTTGGATACATCTCTTATTTGTCGTGAGACGTGTCTTCCCCAAAAGAACTAATATTAGTTACCTAATTTTTTCTTGTTAAAAACAACGCTACAGTATGTTTTTTCGTAATCTGTTCGCCGTTCTTTTGAATCGCTAGCTGTATTCCTTGATAAAGTGGGCGTTTTTGTTCTGCGGTAAGCACTTGATGGCCAGAATGCGTGTTTAAGAGTCCGATATAATCTTCTGCTGAATAAACTTGCTCCCATGTATATGTATGGACTTTTAAATCATGAAATTCTCCAGCCTTCAATGTGAGATCACTTCGCTCTTTTATAAATTCTTCTAATGATGGAATGTTGCGGTCATTAAGATGTGGTGCATGCTTTTTATAAACTTCTCTAATAGATTGATAGACTGCTTCGTCGGACGCCACATGTACGAACCAAAAGAGAGCAAGCACACCGTCTTCATTTAAAAGAGAGGAAACTTTTCGATAGCCTTCTTCATATGGAATAAAGTGAAATGCTGTTCCCGAAAAAGCGAGATCGAATTTCTTGTGATCTGGATTAGTCCATTCTTCAAAATCAGAATGAACAATTTGTAGGTTAGGATACGGAGAGAATTTCTTCTGAGTCAGCAATGCTAGATTTTCTCCATATTCAATGCAAGTAATATTCGAGTAACCACTTTTTAAGAAACCCTCAGTTGCCTTTCCCGTTCCGCTTCCAATCTCCAAAAGTGAGTCATTCACATCTAAATCTGAGTAAGAAATAATATCTTTAAACAAGTCAGTAGGATAAGCAGGACGGTATCGTTCATAAAAATCCGCGACAAAATTAAACGATTGTTTAAAAGAAGTCATCAATATCAGCCCCAATTAGTTTAAGGAAAATGATACCAAAATTTAGATCTAGTGAATAGAGGAGATTAATAAAATTAAAGGTAAAATGGTTTGTTAACCACTAAAAAACAACTGCCGTTCTAAAGTTTTTGTCCAGCTTCATAACCTTTTTAAGTAAGCATATTATTTTTGATGCGTTTTTTTAAGAAAAATTGTTGTTTTGAAGCTGCCAATATAGTTGGAAAAGGGTATGCTTGCGTGCAAAAATGCAGCGTTTGCGCGTGAAATAATCAAACATGCGCGTAAAAAAGGCGGAAGCGCGTGAAGTAAGGGAATACCGCGCGTAAAAGGCTGCACGCTGCGCGAACGTGTAATAAATATAAGAACACGTACAGCAAGCCTTATGAGGTGGCAAAAAAGTTAAGGGGGCTGAAAATGAGAGATTATTTAAGGTGGTCTGCCATTCCATACCCAGGTGAGTCATATCCCCCAACTCCAGTAACTCCTGAAGCAGGATCATGGCCGATGTTTTTTATTACGAGAAAAGGGAACGAATTTTTTGACCCATTCAGAAACCCAATCACATGGAGAATTAAAGACCCAAACACGATCGATTGGGAGAGTGAGCTTTATATTGTAAAACAAGTGCTTCAGCAGATAACGCCTGAACAGATCAGGATTGCTCAAGTTTGGGCAACTGGCGAGGTAAATAGGCAGACCATGCCCATTGTTTACAATATGATGGAAACTTACGGTCTAGCCTCAACGAAAGCGGCTAGATTTTTAGCATTCTATCAAGCTGCCATTAACGATGCATTTGTGATTACGTGGTACTTTAAATATCTTTGGGATGTTGCAAGACCTTGTCAATACGACCGGAATTTAAAAACGGTATTATACACACCTCGTTTTCCAGGTTACCCTTCTGCTCATGCGGTTATGGCAGGGTGTTCTGAGGTGATCTTAAGTTACTATTTTCCACAGGAAACGTATCGCATTCACCAGTTGATGGAAGAGTGTGCAATGTCGAGATTGTATGCGGGCGTCCATTTTAAAGTTGATAATGATGAGGGGCTGTCATTGGGAAGGCAGCTTGGCGAGATTGTCGTCCAATTGATTAAATCACAAAATATATGAAAAAACCGGACGTTTAATGGTCCGGTTTTTAATATCCTCTAAATACATATTCTTCTTCGGGTTTTTCAATCTCTTTCCAGCTTTTCACTTTTACATAGGGTATATCTGCTTTAAATGGCTGATAATACTGTGTTTCAATGGTTCCATCGACTTCGATCCACTTATCGTTTGGAAACGAGGTGCCTTCAGGAAACTCCACCATCATGCCGAATACACCAGAATCTGCTATGCAGTGAATGATTCCGAAACGAAGAAGGAACAATTCATTTTTTTTGCTCTTAGACTGATCATCAGCATTATACGTAAACCCTGTAAACTGTACTTTTTTATCAAGGAAAATTCCTGGTTTGTAATAGATGCTTTCCATGCCTTTTAAATAATTTTTGTCGTTTAGCACGACGGTATCGCCTTTCGTAAATGGCTTAAGTTCTTTGTCCATGATCGAGTTATAACTTTCTTTGCCATAGTACACACTCGTATCCGGTTTTAAAAATTGGTGCTCCCCAAAGTCACCTTCATTTTCCAGGCCTTTAAAGTGGAACCCCTTTGTTTTTACCGTCTCGGAATCTAGAGAAGCAATAGGAAAAAACAGACCTGAGATAATCGGGAAAATGAGTATACTGTTAACTGTGAAATTTTTAAAACGTGAAGGTTTTTTGTGATGGTCATGCCCGCAATCGGGTGTGCAAGAGTCATCATGTACATGCTCGCCGTCTTCACTCTTACCATAAATGTAGAACTGTACGAGCGTTAAAAAACCTAGGATAAATATAGCCGAAAACGAGATATACGAATATTTCATGTTAATGTATTTGCTAATATCACCAGTCGCATGCAAGTGCATGAACAAAAAAGTAAAGCCAATGAGTATCAGGATACGAATCATAGGATAACACCTCCCCTAAAGAAATAATGATCCGAGCAGCACAAGGACCGTAATATAGCCGATCAGACTTAACACTAATTTCTTCTTAAAAACAGCAAGCATCATTAGCACATTCTTAATATCAAGCATCGGTCCGTATACAAGGAACGCAACGATCGATCCAATCGTAAACGTGCTCTGGAAAGAAGACGCGATGAATGCATCTGCTTCTGAGCAAAGTGAGAGCACAAAAGCTAATCCCATCATTACTAGTGAAGAGGAAACCTCACCTTGTCCGATTTCTAGCAATGTTGAAGTTTTCACGTACGTTTGCATGCTTGCGGCAATTAACGCACCAATGACGAGGTATTTTCCCACTGAAAAAAATTCTTCAACTGCGTGTACAAATGTACCTTTGATCTTATTGTATAGAGAGATCTGAGGTGCTGAAACAGTTGCAGCTGTTTCGATTCCCCCTGGTGAATTTGTAATTACACCAATCTCATTTTTTAGCACTTTTGCATTCTTAAACTGAACAGCTAGTAAAAAACCTACAAGTATCGCCACGATCATGGCAAGACCGCCTCGATAGATCATAACATCCCACTGATTGCCGAATGCGACAAAAGTAGAAAATAACACTACAGGATTAATAATAGGTCCTGTCAGCATAAAAGGGATGGCAGCAAAAGCAGGAACTCCCTTAGCAATTAACCTTCTTGTAATCGGAACAATTCCACATTCACAAGCAGGGAAAATAGCTCCTAAGAAAGCACCAAACAAAATCGCGGCCACTTTGTTCTTAGGCATGATCCGAGCAACCATTTCTTCTGTAACAAACATCTGAATAACACCAGCAATGAGCACACCGATCAGAACAAACGGCAGTGCTTCAATGAGGATGCTAATAAAAACAGTATTCATCTGTAAAAAAGATTTGTCGAGCATCCAAGTATTCCTCCAAACGAATCAGCGATTAACAAGCTAATTATTATCATAAAAAATAAATTTTGTGAATTTCCATTTAACATTAACTTCACTATAACGTATCTATTGAAGGAAAATAAATGGAAAATAAAGAATTAGAAGATTGTGGGAAATGGGGTCTGACCCCAAACAATTTATTTCCCACGCTGAAATTGAGAAAAGGGGGTACAGGATGAACCATTTCGACTTGCGTCCTAAGCGGCGTTCGGCATTTCGAATCTCGCTAGGCAAAAAGTATTACACGTTAAAAAGATACATAGAATGGTTTACAGATGATAAGACGTATGCAAAAACAATTAGCAGTGAAAAACTTCCTTTCGTCAGTTTTTCGCATCAGACCATTCTTCTTCGGAAATTGAAAGACGTGGACATGTGGTATCAACACAACAAAGTGAAAAATCTTCAGATCGCCATTAAACGATTAAACGGAATCGTGGTCAAGCCTGGAGAGACGTTTTCCTATTGGAAGGGAATTGGAACAACATCACGGTCGAAAGGCTATGTGGATGGAATGGTTCTCTTCTACGGAACGTTTAAAAAGGGAACGGGAGGAGGGCTTTGTCAGCTGTCCAACTTGATTTACTGGATGACGCTGCACACACCGCTGACCGTAACGGAGCGTCATCGGCATAGCTATGATGTGTTTCCTGATTCAAAGCGCACACAGCCGTTCGGAAGCGGAGCAACCTGTGCTTATAATTATTTGGATCTGCAGATCAAAAACACAACCGATAAAAACTACCAGCTACACCTTTACCTGACGGATACTCATCTTGTTGGAGAATGGCGAACTGAGCAGGAGCCACTGCAATCATACAAAGTGTATGAAAAAGAACATTGGATCACACCGGCATATTGGGGTGGTTATCTCAGACACAATCTTATTCATCGGAAAGTGTTCAACAAGATGAAGCAGCAGATTGATGATGAATATGTAACAGAAAACCATGCAATCATGATGTATGAACCTCTCTTAGAAACCAGTCAAAAAGAGGCATAAAAAAAACCTTGGCCGAAAAAGCGGGCCAAGGTTTTACTTTGTCTGTAATTCTGTTAATCCCAAAAGTTCCAATAAAGGCTCTGGTTTCAGCTGTTTACGGCCATCAGCAGATTTTAAGGTGAAAGAAGGGAGTTCAGGATCATAATGAATTTCGATTTTTTTACCGTTCATTTCGACAATTCCGTAATCCTTTTGAAGGGAAGCATCTTCTTTATCAATTGCTTCATCATTAACCCATTTAACAAATTGCTCAATCTTGTTACGATCGGTTATTGTGCTGCAGGTGTCAGCTTCTTTATTAGTATAAACACAAATACTGCTCGGAATCGCCTCAATCCAATTCGTGCTGCGCATAATAGGTCTAAGGTCAAACCTAACTTCTGTTGTGTTTTCATTAGGAATCCATCCGCCGCCTATATGCAGTTCTTTACCTTCCTTTTCCCAAGTCATCATAAACCCGCCCCAATCTTCAATGAATGCTTGTTTATGTACAAGTTTCCAGCCATGAAGAGGCATCTGCTTTTTATAAAACCCATAAACGTCATACCAATGATTTCCTTTGATTAAATAGTTATGTTCTTGAAATTCTAACCCTTTATAAAGCGGAAGGTCATCACGCTTTTCGGGAACAACGGTAACTGATGCGTAACGATTTTTTTCGTTCATATAACTGTAAACAGAAACACCTGAAACGAAAAAGCCGATACACACACAAGCTATTATTAATATCTTTTTCATCGTTACCTCCCATATCATCTTTAATTTTATTTTAACAGAAAAAGGGAATTGTGAAGTTTGATTTTTTAATTATGCTTCTATTGTTTCAATTGAAAAAGTAAAGTGCATGGCTTATTGTAGTAAAATATCGCATGTGAAAAGAAAAATGTTTGAAATACGCGAAAAGAGTTAAAGAGATTATGGAAATGATAATATAAAAGAAAGCTCTTTTCTAAAGGATTGTTGCTTATCAAACATCAGCAGAGTAAAACTACTGTAAAGAGCAACATTGTATGCGAAGACAGCCTAAGAGAAAGAGAGAGAAGGTCTGCTTATGATTCGAACAATAGCGATTATTGATCAAAAAGTAATTCTCAACCCGCCATTTAGGCAATTGGCTGAAATGCAGCCGGATTGGTTCTGGGTGGATTTTAACAGTCCTACTCCAGGTGAAACAAACCTTCTTCGCTCGTTTTTTGACTTTCATCCTTTGGCAGTAGAGGACTGCGTAAATGCACTGCAGCGGCCAAAGGTAGAATTCTATGAAGAGCACTTGTTTTATGTTGTTCATGCTTTGGATCAAAAGACACTTGAAGCGACAGAAGTTGATATCTTTACTACAAAGAACAGTGTCGTAACCTTTCATAAGGAGAACGTTCCTGAGATTGATTTTGTATGGAATTATTTAAGAGGGTTAGAGACCGTTCCGCCAGAATTGGGAAAAAACGAACTTGTGCATAAGCTGATGGATAAGCTGGTAGATATGTATTTTCCGATCATGCATGAGTTAGAAGAGCGCGTAATTTCCATCGAAAGCAATGAAGATGATGAAGCGCCAAAACTGATCAATCAGATTTTTGATATTAGAGGGGATCTGCTGACATTAAGAAAAACGGTTGTACCGATGCGTGAGCTTTTATACCGTATGCTTGAGTCAAAACGAGTTGGTTTGGATGCGGATGAAAGGTCCTATTTTCATGACATCTATGACCATCTCTTGAGGTTGACTGATATGATGACTTCAGCTCGAGAGATGACGTCAGATATTCGGGATAACTATATTTCGTTAAACTCGTATCGAATGAACAATATCATGAAAACATTAACGGTTATCACAACGATCTTCATGCCATTAACGTTTATTGCGGGATTATATGGAATGAACTTTGTGAACATGCCAGAGCTTCAAACAGAGAATGGTTACTTTTACGTACTTGGCTTTATGGTTTTATTAGGTATTGTGATGTCCATTTGGTTTAAGAAAAAAGGATGGTTTGAACAGGATTAACAGCTGTTTAAAATGTGTTTAACAGGGGAACCTACTTGTAAAGAACCGTTTGGAGGGAAACCAAATGAAAAAAGATATTATCGGTACATACACAAGAGAAGAAGAAGCAGTTGGCGCGATCAAAGCACTCGTTGAAAAAGGCTATCATCCATCCGAAATTTCTATTGTTGCCAAAGACGATAAAATGGTAGATAGTGTTGCTGACGAAACGCATGTTAAAGAAGAAAAAGTTATGGACGATGACGTGGATAATGCCACTTATGGAACGATTGCCGGCTTTTTAACAGGAATTGGAGGCGGTATCGCCGTTCCTGGCCTAGGGGTTCCAGGTGTTGGTCCGCTTCTTGCAGCTGGCCCTTTTGCAGCAATGTTTGATGACGGTGAAAAGGATATGAAAGAAATACTTCTAAATATGGACGTGACAAAAGATGATGCAGAACGCTACATGCAGGATCTGCAGGACGGAAAGATTCTCGTCATGGTGGAACGAAAATAATGCAATACTTAGGAAGACACCTTTTGATGAGGTGTCTTTTTTCGTATAGAAATAGGGTTCCAGGAAAAAAATAACTTCAGTATATATGATGAAGGTGTTGGGACTCTATGAAAAAACGAAAACTTCTTCCTTATCCATTCTTGTTTTATTAATTACCGGGACGGTTTTTATCGTTTTAACAATTGTGAGAAATCAAGATCCATACCGTTCACTTGATGAAAGCTGCAGCCGGTCAATTTATGATTCGAAATTCTTTTCAAATCCATTCATGCTGTTTTTCACTAGGCTTGGATCAGGTTTCTTTACGATTCCATTAGGTGTATTCTTGTTTCTAAGCTTCAATAACACAGGAGACCGAGATAAAAGGAACATCATGATCTTTAACATAATTGGCATCCGGCTTTTAACCACCCTTTTTAAACAGCTGTTTAAAAGAACACCTCCAGAATGGGAAAGAAGAGTCAAAGCTAGTCCGTACGGTTACCCGAGTGCTCATGCTATGAATGCAGCTGCCTTTTATAGCTTGCTACTCAGTTTCTCCGGTTTGTATAAGAACACTAAGATTATAGCAGGCTACATCGTGTTTCTATTTTTAATCGGGGTAAGCAGAGTAAAGTTAGGCGTTCATTATGTGCTGGATGTTATTGCGGGAATAGCTGGCGGAGTGTTTTACAATCTTGCAGTTATAAAAACATATCAATTGTTTGTTAGGCGCTAAGCATTTTAGCGTCTTTTTTTATGAGTGGTTTTGAAACTTTTTCCAATATTTTTCGTTTATACCTATATATGAAATGCGGGGTGTTTTACATGGGTATTTTATTAGACGTGGTATTTGGTATCTTAATTGCATCTGGAATCGGCATAGCACTTTATCACCTCTTCAAAAATTTTAAAGATAAAAAGAGAGCAGTTCCTGTTTACGGATTGTCATATAGCGGAGAATATACACAAAAGAATTTTTGGACAAATGAGATCATTATCGTTGTTGTCGTCACGCAAGGATTTGGCTTTTTGAAGCTCTCCATGCCTGTGAATATTTTAATGATCTGCTTACTTGTTATACTCACACTTCTTTATTTCACTCAGATTTTGCGAGGTGCGATCGGTCAAAAAGGTGTTGTCTCTGCTACAAAGTTTTATAACTGGAAACAGATTGATTCCGTTGATTGGATTACAGGACTTCAGGCGGAAAACCCTGGATATCCGAGCTGGGGTTTGGTTCGCTTTCATGCGGGTGACAAATATGTGGAGTTCGTGATTAAGAAAAAAGAAGAGGATAACGTTCGATCGTTTGTTGAGAAGCAAATGAATTTAGCAAAAGCTAATTAGTTCACTCGATTAGTTTTTAGATAAAAGGTATTCTGTCTTTTTCCTAGAATAAGTTAGATGTAAAAGGGAAAAGGTGGTTTTACAATGAAACCATATGTAAAAGCCGGGTTAATTACTGCCGGAATAATCGTTCTTATTAGCACGTATCTGATCGGAACGTATGTAGAGAAATTAAATGTCCAAAGAGAAAGCCTGAATGTGGACCCGCTGAATTTTGTCAGTATTTTATTTGGCCTATCTCTAATTGTAATTGGCTTAAGAATAAAAACGAAAAAAGAGATCGATGCAGAAAACAGTGCGAAATAGGCACTGTTTTTTTGGTGTTTTGTAGACGGTTCCAATTTTTTGTATAATACAAGAAGTTAATACATTCATTGAGTCAGAGGAGACAATCATGAAATACGAAGATTTTAAAGAAATCGTGCACGGCAGAAGAAGTGTTCGTAAGTTTACAGATGAATCAGTTGCTCAAGAAGATATTTATGAGATCATGGATTGCGCTCGCTATGCGCCGAGTGATACCAACTCTCAAACATGGGAATTTATCGTAATCCGCAACAAAGATAAAGTGAAAAAAATTGAAGAGATGACGTGGGATGCTATTCATAAACTGGCAGCCAGAGCGGAAGGCAACGGCAAAACGAAGGAAGCGAAATTACTGACTCGTTCGTTCGGTCCTTATGCAACGGCATTCTCAGGAGCTCCTGTGTTAATCATCTGTTTAGCTACTCCATACGAGTCGAAGTTCCGAGAAAAAATCTTTGATCCGATCGAGCTTGCGGAAGAATCCGTATGGGAAGAAGAAGGGATTAAGAGCAGCTGTCTCGCGATCCAGAACTTAATGCTTGCTGCACATGCGCGCGGTCTAGGTTCTTGTCCGATGACAGGCCCTGTGTTATTGGCTCAAGATGCGATTCGTGAATATCTGGATATTTCGTCTGAGAAGCAGATCAATATGGTCATATCACTTGGTCATCCGCAAGATCAGCCGAAAAAACTGGCACGAAAAGCAGTAGAAGAGATCGTGACATACGTAGATTAATGAAAAACTGGCTTTCTAGGTTGCAGTAATGACCTAGGGAGCTAGTTTTTTGTTGGTTTAAGCTCGTTCAGCGGCATTTATGCACGCTGAACGAGCGCAAAATGAGATTTACGAGCGCAAAATGAGATTTACGAGCGCAAAATGAGATTTACGAGCGCAAAATGAGA
>NZ_JARUHH010000023.1:0-35564 GCF_043558025.1 Fictibacillus sp. UD | reverse complement strand
TGGCGGACCCGACCGGGGTCGAACCGGCGATCTCCTGCGTGACAGGCAGGCATGTTAACCACTACACCACGAGTCCACTTAAAAGCTTTTATTCAAGTTAAAAAGAAATGGTGACCCGTACGGGATTCGAACCCGTGTTACCGCCGTGAAAGGGCGGTGTCTTAACCGCTTGACCAACGGGCCACTTTTTTAGGAAAAAGTGGTGAGCCATGAAGGACTCGAACCTTCGACCCTCTGATTAAAAGTCAGATGCTCTACCGACTGAGCTAATGGCTCGTGCAAATTTTTTGTTAGATCACGTTGTAACGCTCATGACTAATCTACAGCTCGTACTTGTTTAAAACGTTTGTCGTTTTTTCACGACAAGTGTTACTTTATCACGATATAGAGACTTTGGCAATATGTTTTTAATTTATTTTTCAAAAAAACTTTTAATCGCTCTACTATCACCTCTAAATGAAGTGATTTTCACAAAAAAAATGATGTCTTCCAAAAAAATGAAGCCCCTTGTTTCCAAGGGGCCTCCGATTATGATTTAAGCAAATACGCCTCTTACCATGTTTGTTTGTGCACGGTCTGGTCCTACTGAGAAGATCGAAAGCGGAATGCCTGTTACTTGTGAGATACGCTCAACATAGTGACGAGCATTTTCTGGAAGCTCTCCTAGATCCTTAACTCCTGTAATGTCCTCAGTCCAGCCTGGCATTTCTTCAAATACAGGCTCACATTGAGCAAGCTCTTTAAGGCTCGCTGGAAATTCATAAGTTAGTTCACCTTTGTATTTGTATGCTACACAGATTTTTAATGTTTCAATACCTGTTAGAACGTCGATTGAGTTCAAAGAAAGATCCGTGATTCCTGAAACACGGCGAGCATGACGAACTACAACAGCGTCAAACCAGCCGACACGGCGCGGACGTCCCGTCGTTGTACCGTACTCACGGCCAACTTCACGAATTTGGTTACCGATCTCATCATGAAGCTCAGTTGGGAAAGGACCATCACCAACACGTGTTGTATAGGCTTTTGAAACACCTACAACATGATTGATCTTAGACGGACCAACACCAGAACCGATCGTTACTCCCCCTGCGATAGGGTTTGATGAAGTTACGAAAGGATATGTTCCTTGGTCGATATCAAGCATTACACCTTGTGCACCTTCAAAAAGAACACGACGGCCATCGTCTAATGCATCGTTCAGAACAACTGATGTATCTACTACATATTTTTTGATTTGTTGACCGTATTCATAATACTCATCTAGAATCTCTTCTTTTGTGAATCCTTCTGATTCGTAGATGCGTTCGAATAAACGATTTTTTTCCGCTAAGTTGCGCTCAAGTTTTTCTTCAAATTCTTCACGATCTAAAAGGTCTGCGATACGGATTCCGATACGCGCAGCTTTGTCCATGTATGCTGGCCCAATACCTTTTTTCGTCGTACCGATCTTGTTAGCTCCCTTGCTTTCTTCTTCCAAGATATCTTGACGAAGATGATAAGGAAGGATTACATGCGCACGGTTAGAGATACGAAGATTATCCGTACTTACTCCGTGGCTGTGAAGGTATGCAAGCTCTTCAAGAACAGCTTTCGGATCGACAACCATTCCGTTACCGATCACACAAATTTTATCTTTATAAAAGATTCCAGATGGAATAAGGTGAAGCTTATACTTTTTACCTTCAAAAACAATTGTATGACCAGCGTTGTTTCCGCCTTGATATCTAGCTACTACTTCTGCTTTTTCCGAGAGATAATCGGTAATCTTACCTTTTCCTTCATCTCCCCATTGTGTTCCCACTACTACTACTGATGACATGGTTGCACCTCCATGAAATTAACGATTGACGAAATTTATCATCTAATCTTAAAAACCATGCTTAGTTTAGCAATATATTTAAGGAAAGTCAATCAAAAACACGAACATTAAATCATATAAATTCACTTTCGTTCGTAATATATTTACAATTCCATAGTCAAAAGATCAAAAACTCTATCGTATCCTGTAGTATTCACCTTGTTTAGGAGGTATGATTCCTTTGTTTATCGAAAAATTAATGGTTGCGTATATGGACCATAAAGCTAACCACATATATTATTTAGACAGAAGCGAACAAGTTATCCTGCTCGATGCGATCGAACCGGGCGGTCTACCAAATCTAGAGTTTTTAGACCCAAATGAACCAGAGCGATTCATTGAGATTCCAAAAGTGATGAATGTTGAATCTTTTAGCTGGATGGTTGAATTTGAAAGTCATCATCAAAACAGCGAGTTATTGCATGCACTGAATGAAGATGAGCCTTTTGAACGTTTTACGGAAAAAGTGAAAAAACTGGACTTGCTTGAAGAGTGGCAGACCTTTCAAAAAGACAAAGTCAAAAGCAGGATCGAAAATTGGATGGCGGAAAAAGAACTTATAGAAATGCAAAAGCAGCCGGAATAATCTCCAGCTGCTTTTTTCTATGCGCCTGGCGGTATGGCACTCTCATCGTGCCGCCGGTCCAGGTTAACGAATTTGTTGTATTCTTTTACAAAGGCAAGCTCTACCGTTCCTGTTGGACCATTACGCTGCTTCGCAATAATGATTTCGATAATATTCTTCGCTTCCGTTTCTTTATCGTAATAATCATCACGGTATAAAAAGGCAACGATATCGGCATCCTGCTCGATGGAACCTGATTCACGGATATCAGACATCATCGGACGCTTGTCCTGACGGGATTCAACACCACGTGATAGCTGTGATAGTGCGATTACTGGCACTTCCAGCTCACGCGCAAGAGCTTTTAATGAACGGGAGATCTCAGAAACCTCCTGCTGACGATTCTCGCCAGATTTCCCGCTACCCATAATAAGCTGCAAATAATCGATTAGAATCATGCCTAGTCCCTTTTCCTGCTTCAGACGACGGCATTTCGCACGGATATCATTGATACGGATACCTGGTGTATCGTCAATGTAAATACCTGCTGCAGACAGACTTCCCATTGCCATCGTTAGCTTTTGCCAGTCTTCAGGAAGCAAAGATCCAGTACGCAGACGCTGAGCATCCAGGTTCCCCTCAGCACAGAGCATACGCATAACGAGCTGTTCTGCACCCATCTCGAGACTGAATATGGCCACATTCTCGTCTGTCTTTGTTGCAACATTTTGAGCAATGTTCAGAGCAAACGCTGTTTTACCTACTGATGGACGGGCCGCAACGATAATCAAGTCATTCCGCTGAAATCCTGCAGTCATTCGGTCTAAGTCGTTAAAGCCCGTTGGGATCCCCGTAATGTCTCCCTTACGGTTATGAAGAGCTTCAATGTTGTCATATGCATGCACCAATACATCTTTAATGGCTGTAAAGGCACTCGTGTTCTTACGATTTGCTACTTCTAAAATTGATTTTTCTGCTTCGTTCAGAATCGCTTCTACTTCTTCTTCTCGCGCATAGCTGTTCGCTGTAATGTCAGTCGCAGTACGAATCAAACGGCGCAGAAGGGACTTTTCCTCAACAATCTTGCTGTAATACTCGATGTTCGCAGCTGTTGGTGAACTATCAGCAAGCTCCGATAAAAAAGATAATCCGCCCACTTCATCGAGCTGATTTTTATCCTGCAGTTCTGAAGTGACAGTAATCAAATCGACGGGTTCACCTTTTGCGTTAAGATCGAGCATCACACGATAGATTCGTTGGTGAGTCGCACGGTAAAAATCTTCAGGCAGCAGGATTTCTGAGGCGGTGATAAGAGCTTCGGGCTCTAAAAAGATAGCACCAAGAACAGCCTGCTCAGCTTCAATATTTTGCGGTGGTATGCGGTCAGCAAATAAATCACTCATATTAGTTCCTCCTTTCTTTACTTTTTTTCTCTATATTAAAGATTCTTCTATAATAAAAGTTATTGGTTTTTCTTATATCTTCTTTGACAAGTTGATTGGAGTGTAAGGTGCGAGACTCCTCGAAAATTAAATTTCAAATTTTCTTCGTGCGATGTGTCGCTGCCGTAGCCTTCCTTGTCCTGCGGGACGAGCGGTCAGGTGAGACCCTTAATGGCGCAAAGCGGCAAGGGGCTCACCGCCTGCCCCGCGGAAAGCGAGCATCTGAAACGGAGATCAACCTCTTACAGTGCCCGCAAAAAAACCGGGGAACTCCCGGCTTTTTATTCTTCTGTTACGTGTACTTTTACTGTAGCCGTTACTTGCGAATGAATCTTAATCGGAACATTCGTGTAACCGAGCGCTTTAATCGGATCAGCCAGCTCGATTTTACGCTTGTCGATCTTGATCCCTTGCTCTTTCAAGCCGTCTGCGATCTGTTTGCTCGTTACAGAGCCAAATACTCTGCCACCCTCGCCTGTTTTTGTTTTGATCGTGATTGTCATCTCAGCAAGTTTTGCTTTTAATGCTTCAGCTTCTTCCAGTTGAGCTTGCTGTTTTTTCTCTTCGCTCTTCTGCTGGCCCTGAAGTGCAGCCATTGCCCCTGAAGTAGCTTCTGAAGCTAAGTTTTTAGGAAATAAGAAATTACGCGCATAACCTTCTGAAACGTTCTTTACTTCCCCTTTTTTGCCCTTACCTTTCACATCTTGAAGAAAAATTACTTTCATTCCTCTTCTCCCCCTTCAATATACTCATCTATTATCCTCTTTAAGTGTTTCTCTGCTTCATCAATCGTACTGTTTTCAATCTGGCAGGCAGCGTTTGTAAGATGTCCTCCGCCTTCGAGTCCTTCCATGATCATTTGTACGTTGATGTCCCCAAGTGAACGGGCACTGATGCTTACTTTGCCATCAATTCGATTTGAAATAACAAAGGATGCTTGAATGCCGTTCATCGTTAATAAAATATCTGCAGCCTGAGCGATTACTACTTGATTGTAGGCATCATCAGGAGAACTCTTGGCAATAACGATGCCTTTTCTATAGATATCAGCGTTCTCAATCAGCTTAGAACGCCTTGTATACGTATTTAAGTCTTCTTTTAAAAACTTTTGAACAAGAATCGTGTCTGCTCCATGTGCTCTTAAATAGGACGCAGCATCAAACGTACGAGATCCCGTTCTGAGGGTAAAGCTTTTCGTATCTACGATAATACCTGCCAGAAGTGCTGTTGCTTCAAGCATACGCATCTTCAGTCGTTTCGGCTGGTATTCTAAAAGTTCGGTTACGAGCTCTGCTGTTGAAGACGCATATGGCTCCATGTAAACAAGAACAGGGTCTTTAATAAAATCTTCTCCGCGGCGGTGATGGTCGATTACGACAACATGGTCGAGCTTCGTTAAAAGCTTTTCTTCAATAACCATAGAAGGTTTATGTGTATCAACTACCACTAACAGCGTGTCACGAGAAGCAATCTCCAGTGCCTCTTCAGGTGAGATGAAATACTTCCAAATGGATTCTGTCTCTTTCAGTTCATCCATTAATCGCTGAACACCAATATCAATATCGGATTGATCGAGAACGATATATCCGTCTTTTCCATTGACTTGAGCGACTTTCAATATTCCGATAGCAGAACCGATCGAGTCCATGTCTGGGTTCTTGTGCCCCATAATGATCACTTTATCGCTGTCTGCCACCAATTCACTCAACGCATGTGAAATAACTCGTGCACGTACGCGTGTACGCTTTTCAACCGGGTTCGTTTTACCTCCGTAGAAGCGGACTTTCCCGTTTGTCTGTTTGATCGCTACTTGGTCGCCACCGCGTCCAAGAGCTAAATCCAGACTCGACTGTGAAAGCTGGCCAAGCTCAGGAAGCGATGAAGTTCCTGCTGCTACACCGATACTTAACGTTAACGAAACGTTCTGTTTAGCAGTTGATTCTCGCACTTCATCTAACACACTGAATTTATTTTTTTCTAACTCATATAGAATGCGCTGGTTAAATACCGCTAAAAACCGCTCTGAAGAAGTTCGTTTTAAGAAGATTCCATGCTCGTTCGCCCAACCATTCAGCACTGAAGTTACTTTTGAATTGATCGTTGAACGAAATTGATCGTCTAATCCTTGTGTTACTTCTTCATAGTTATCGAGATAGATGATTGCCATTACGGTCTGTTCTTCGTCATACAGCCGTTCAAGATCCAACTGCTCGGTAACATCAAAAAAGTAAAGCAGTCTGTCTTCTTTTTTAAAGTTCACTTGAAATCTATGTGTATTGATTTTAATAACTTCTTCCTTAGCGTCAGTTTTAATATAAGGAATCAGTTCTTCTGAAACATGGTTTAAAGAGTGCCCGATAAAGGATTCTTCTTCTATAAGGGAGCCCATGTATGGGTTTGCCCATTCAATCTTAAAATCCTCATCATACAAAATAATCCCAATCGGCATTTCCATCAATGCTTCTTCTCCCACCTTCTTCAAGCGGTGAGAGAGCGTAGAAATATAATCACCCAGTTCCTCCTGAAAACTCGCTTCGGCTTTCATGGCATAATAAAATAAGCCGCCTAATAGCACAAAGCCTGCCATTCCGATCATCCAGTGAAAATACGTGATGATGCTAACCAGCACAACAGAAGTAACAAATAAGGCGATGACGGGATAACCATGCCACCGTTTTAGCAAAAACTTTGGCATACTTTCAGCTCCTACTGTTTTGGTTTCAACCGTTTTTTAATCATAAAACCTAAATCAATTATACCTAAGAATTTAACGACTTCCAGAGGAATCGGCAGGAAAGAATTCAGCAGAAACAAAAGTATAATCAACAATATGATTCTTTTTCTTTTCCAATTCTTTATCCAGGCATAATAAAAAATCACTGTGAAACCTTGAATTATAAGTACAAACGATAATATCATATACAAATTTATCGTTACAATATATAAAGCCGTGCCCTTTTCAGGCGTGCTAAACGTTAAAACAATCGCTATAATATAATACCACAAAAACGATTTTGGCAGGTTCCAATCCCGAAAGTGCGGAAAGGACGGAACATCATACCGCATTCTTTTCATAAGCATTCTAGCAGCTATATGTGTTAAAAAAGCAAGAATGACAGCTCCTCCAATAATATATGTTGGAAGCATCATCGGAATAAGTTCCGCTTGCTCTTTAAACCTTTCAATCTGAGAAGGATCCTGACCGCTTGTTTTATAAAACTCCTCTGCAGTGCCTATCGCACTTTGAAACTGCGTCTCTAACTCTTTTACAAAATTAATCCCCATGACCACTTGAGCAATAACAAGCGTTGCCAGCATATTTAGTATGTTCGAGAGACTGGCGCCAAGCAGAACAGCGAAAGCAGATTTTTTCCTTCTATAAAGTTCCCCCATCACAATTCCAGTCAAACCAGAGAACAGGGTTACAATTATACCGTTAAGCCCCGCAAATGCCAGGGACACACCAAAAGTGACTGCCCAAAGAAGCATTCCCGCTTTAAGATCGTGTCTGTATAGATAGATGATAAACGGAAGCGGCAAAATAAATAACGAAAAAAGACTGAAAAACGGTATGTACATACTGATTAAAAAAAGAAGCGTATAAATGCCTGAAATGACGGCACCTTCCACCAATACTTTAGTATTGCGCATGATTCACCTCATAAAATTCTTCATATGTTTTAATTGTAGTGACATAGCCGCTAATATTCAACTTAAACGATAATTCTAGCATAGACGTACTTGAAGAGAAGTAAACAAATTATGGAAAGTTGGATGTTTGGAAGGATAGAAAAGGGTGGAAACGTACAAAAATAATCCAAATCCAGCTGATTTATCACGGAATGGAGCATAAAATGGTTGCTCGGGGGTGATTTGAAGACCTGTAAGCTGCATTTTAAGAGAAAACAATGATCAATCCCCAAATTTTAATTGTTTTTTCACGAGTTTTGGCTCTTAAAGCTTATCTTTACTTATACTGGATGGGGTATCAATACCCTTAATTCAAGAAATTTTGAAAATAATCCTAGAAATTCGGGATTTTTACGGCGAGTTTTGGGATTAATCCAGCGAGTTTTGACCATATATCGGTGAGTCGATGTCACTCGACAATTATCAAGCCCCTTATACCCCTCACCTAAGTCATATCACACATATCATCCAAATAGATTTACACTCTGTTTTCAGACACAAAAAAACGCAGCCAGGAAAACCCAGCTGCGCTCTTTAAACGATCTTATTCAGATACATATGGTAACAATGCCATGTGACGAGAGCGTTTGATCGCACGAGTCAATTGACGTTGATATTTAGCAGATGTACCAGTTACACGACGAGGAAGAATCTTACCGCGCTCAGAAACGAAACGCTTTAAAAGATCAGTGTCCTTGTAGTCGATGTAAGTGATTTTGTTTACAGTGAAGAAACAAACCTTACGACGCTTTTGGCGTCCACCACGACGTCCAGCCATAGTTGGTCCCCTCCTTTAGATTTATTTTATATATTCCGATTCATAGTTTACGTTAGTTTAAAATGGCAAATCGTCATCAGAGATGTCGATCGGCGTGCCATCATTTGCAAACGGGTCATCGTTGAAGTTATTACGTTTTGGATTCTGCTGTTGTTGCTGTCCTCCAAAGCCGTTGTCACTTCCATAGCTGCGGTTCTGATTTTGCTGCCCAAATCCGCGGTCATTTGATGGTCCACCAAAGTTGTTGCTGTTGCCTTGATATTGCTGGCCACCAGCATTAGCGTTTTTAGGTTCAAGGAATTGAACACTTTCTGCCATTACTTCAGTAACATACACTCTCTGACCCTGCTGGTTCTCGTAAGAACGAGTTTGCAAACGTCCATCCACTCCTGCAAGCGATCCCTTTTTCAAGAAGTTCGCTACATTTTCAGCGGGCTTACGCCATACGACACAGTTAATGAAATCTGCTTCGCGCTCACCTTGCTGATTCGAAAAAGGTCGATTGACAGCAAGTGTGAAGTTAGCAACAGCCACACCGTTTGGAGTGTACTTTAATTCTGGGTCTTTTGTTAAACGTCCCACCAGTACTACTCGATTTAGCATTCAGAACCACTCCTTAAAGGATTAATTTCTTTCGTCTACGATTGTCATGAAACGAAGAACATCTTCGTTGATCTTCATAAGACGGTCGAATTCATTAATCGCTTCGTTTGGAGCGTTAACTTCCAATAGCGTGTAATATCCATCGCGGAAGTCATTGATTTCGTAAGCTAAACGCTTTTTACCCATTTCCTTTTCGTTCGCGATCTCCGCACCGTTGTCAGTTAGGATGCTTTTAGCGCGTTCTTTCGTTGACTTAAGAGCTTCCTCTTCGATATTCGGACGGACGATGTACATAATTTCGTACTTTTTCATTCCGTTCACCTCCTTTTGGTCTAAGCGGCCCAAAACATTTATTTCGGGCAAGGAGAAAATCATCATAACAGTATTTGTTGACAATTAACTCACAATAAAGAATTATATCAAAAGATGTTGCATAAAACAAGCTTACTTTAGAATTAAGCATAAAAAAGAGGAAAAGCGACTGCTTTTCCTCCGTTTTTCTCTATTTTACTTTGGCTATTTCTTTATTGCTTTTGAAATAGTGTTGTAAATAACTTCACTGACAAGTTGATTGAAGTGAAAGGTGTGAGACTCCTGCGGGAAGAGCGGTCAGGTGAGACCCTTAAAGGCGCAAAGCGGCAAGGGGCTCACCGGTCGCCCCGCGGAAAGCGAGCACCTGAAACGGAAATCAACCTCTTCCCAGTCGTTTTTTATTAAACGTTAAAACGGAAATGTACTACATCTCCATCTTTCATCTCATATTCTTTACCTTCTAGACGAACTTTCCCTTTTTCTTTGGCAGCTGCCATGTTGCCCGCAGCCATAAGATCATCATAAGCAACGACTTCTGCACGGATAAACCCTCTTTCGAAATCCGTATGGATGATTCCAGCACATGCAGGAGCCTTCATGCCTCTACGGAACGTCCAAGCACGTACTTCTTGAACACCTGCTGTAAAGTAAGTTGCTAAGCCTAAAAGGGAATAAGAAGCGCGAATCAGCTTATCAAGCCCCGCTTCCTCGATTCCTAGTTCACCTAAGAAAGCCATCTTTTCGTCGCCATCAAGTTCTGCGATCTCTTCTTCTACTTTTGCACAGATTACGATTACTTCTGCATTTTCACGTGCTGCATACTCTTTAACCGCTTCAACGTGCTCATTTGTTCCTTCTAAAAGCTCATCTTCGCTCACGTTTGCAACATAAAGAATAGGTTTCATCGTTAATAAGTGCATCGCATAAACAATCTTGTTCTCTTCAGGTGTTAAGTCAACACTTCGAGCAGGAAGTTCTTGCATAAGTGCTTCCTTGATTTTTGAAAGAACGGCAAACTCAGCAACCGCTTCTTTGTCTTTTGATTTTGCTAATTTTTCAACGCGCGCAATACGCTTGTCGATAGACTCTAAGTCAGCAAAGATAAGCTCAAGGTTGATTACTTCGATATCATCGATCGGATTTACTTTTCCGTGAACGTGCGTGATGTTTTCATCATCAAAACAGCGAACAACCTGTAAGATCGCATCAGTTTGACGAATGTGGGATAAGAATTTGTTACCTAGCCCTTCCCCTTTGCTCGCACCTTTTACGATTCCGGCAATATCCGTAAATTCAAAAGTTGTAGGTACTACTTTTTTCGGCTGTACCAATTCTGTTAACTTTTGAAGACGGTGATCAGGCACTTCTACGATTCCAACGTTCGGGTCGATTGTACAGAACGGATAGTTAGCAGATTCTGCACCTGCTTGTGTAATAGCATTAAATAATGTAGATTTACCAACGTTCGGCAAACCTACGATTCCAGTTGTAAGAGCCACTGTTCATTCACTCCTCTGTTTTATATAAAGCTCGGATGCCCGAGACTTTTCAGTTAAAAAAATATCCTTCCCAATTATAGGTTTTCTCACCTTAAAAAACAAGAAGAACCGGGTGGTGCTTCCCGGCTCTCATTCTTGACTCTTTTTTCATTATGTTCAATCCAATAATCAAATGGAATAACGAATGGATGCATTGTTCCACGTGAAACTTTATTAGATAAGTCCTTGATCACTCTCCAGGTGATAACAAGACTTTCTTTATTTTCTTAGCAAATTCAGCTCTTGGCAGCATCACACTATGCTGACAACCCATGCATTTAATTCGAATATCCGCCCCCATACGAATCACTTTCCATCGGTTTGTTCCACATGGGTGTTGTTTTTTCATTTCCACTTCATCATGAAGGTGAAATTCTTTTTGCTGCATCATCAGCTCTCCTTTATTTTTGTTCTTTTGGCAATGATTCTTTCTGATAAGTGACCATTTTCGGATAAGGAATTTCTATACCTGCTATTTCAAGTTCATGTTTTAGGGTTTTACGAAGCTCTCGTGCAATTTTAAAGTGTGTCATCGGAAGTACCTCTGCGGTAACACGAATCACAACTTCAGAGGCACCTAACATTTGAACACCTAGTACTTCTGGTTCCTTTACCATTTCAGGGTAATTTGGTTTTGCGTTTTTAACGACCTCTTGAATAATGTTTTGTGCTTTATCAATATCCTCTTCATACGCAATGCTTAAGTCAACAACAGCAATACTGTTATGAACGGAAAAATTCGTAACTTCTGTGATAGACGAATTCGGCAGGATATGCAATTCTCCTGTCCAGCTTTTTATTTTTGTTGTTCTCAGACCGATTTCTTCCACTGTTCCTTCAAAACTTGCAATTCGTACGGTGTCGCCTACAGAGAACTGGTTTTCGAATATAATGAAAAATCCAGTGATGATATCCTTCACAAGGCTTTGAGCACCAAAACCGATTGCTAAACCAACAACACCTGCCCCGGCAAGAATTGCTTTTATATCTACGCCAAACTCGGTTAAGATGGTCAAAATCGCTACAAAATAGATAACATAGGAAGCTACGTTATCTAGGAGCCGGAATAAAGTGTTCTCTCTCCTCTCGCTTAAACGTAAAGGAGATTTCAATCGGACTTTAAAGATATTAGCGATCGCTGCTTTTACAATATATTTGAATATGATTGCCAGTAAGATGATTCCTACGATCTTAAATCCTGTTGTGGCAATGCCTGTCCACCATTCTTTATCGGAAAAGAAGGTTACAGCCTGTTCTGCTGTTTTAGGTAAATCAGTACCTTCCAATGTCGTCTCCGTCCTCTCTTTGATTATGAAATTATTTAATCAGCTTTTACCGAGAATATCAAATATCAGTGCATGAAAAACTTCTCGAGTTACGAGTACACATGAAACGGGTATAGACTTTAAACAAAAGTCTGTGATTATTCTATTCTACCATGTATAACAAAAGGATTTCTTCCGTATACTAGTAGAACCATTATAAAGGAGAGGATGTCATGTTCCTCAAACGGAAGCTTGGACTAGGGAAACCCATTCAATATAAATTGCACCACGAAGATAAGGAAGCCATGATCAGAATTACAGAACAAATTTTACCTATGCTTCCGGAAACAAACCATCAGCCGGTCGTCGTTGTCTGTATAGGGACCGACCGATCAACAGGTGATGCATTAGGCCCTCTTGTAGGTACAAAATTGCACAATAAAGATACATTTCCGTTTTTTGTTTACGGCACACTTGATGATCCAGTTCATGCCGTGAATCTAGAGGAAAAGCTGAAAATGATTGAAACCGAACATCCGGGTGCTTTTGTTATTGGAATTGATGCCTGTTTAGGCCGGTTAAATCATGTTGGCATGGTATCTATTAATGATGGACCCGTAAAACCAGGTGCAGGCGTGAACAAACAGCTGCCGCCTGTTGGCGATATGCATATTACAGGTATCGTAAACGTAAGCGGATTTATGGAATACTTTGTCCTTCAGAATACGAGGCTCAGTATCGTCATGAAAATGGCCGATTTAATTGCAGATTCCCTTCATATGGCTTGCTTACGAAAAAAAATCCAACAAAAAAACATGATTGCAGGAACAGATACACGTTCTCAAGATATTTATAAAATTCAATAAAAAAAGCCGCTTCTACTGAAATAGAAGCGGCTTTTTTTTATAGCAGACCTTGTGAAAAGGAAAGAATGTTATCCCATTTTTCAACGATAAATACAAGCACTGTAGCAACCAGCAACCCCGGAAGAAGGTTCGCCACGCGGATTTTTGCGATGCCTAGTAAATTCAATCCAATCGCTACGATCATGATTCCGCCTGTTCCTGTTATTTCTACGATAAGGGCATCCATTAGTTCTTGCGGAACGAATCGATCGATCTGTGTAGCTAAAAGTGCTATAGCACCTTGATATAAGACGACCGGTATCGCGGAAAACATCACTCCGATACCAAGTGTTGAGGTAAAAAGAATGGCACAAAATCCATCGATCAATGCTTTCGTATAAAGAACATCATGCTGCTGTCTTAACCCGCTGTCTAGCGCTCCAACAATGGACATCGCTCCAACCACAAAAACAAGTGTAGCCGTTACAAAGCCCGTCGCAACCGATCCTTTATCTTGCTTCCCTACCTTCTTTTCAAGCCACTTGCCGATCGCATTCAGCCGATCTTCTAAATTCCACCATTCACCAAGAGCACCACCAATGGCTAGACTCGCAATTACAATTAAAAATTGCTCACTTTTAAGTCCCATACCAATCCCTAAGATTGTTACAGCCAAAGCCATCGCTTGTAAAATCGTATTTTTAAATCGATCAGGGATTCTTGTCCAAAACAAACCTAAAAAGCTTCCTGCAACAATGGCAATACCATTTACTATTGTTCCTAACAGTGACATGTAACTTTCTCCTATCTAAAGCAGGCCATCGATAATTATCTTAAACGATTTTAATCAAGGTGCTTACTTCATTATTGTTTTTTGTAGGTAATCTATTTCGCCTATGGAAGTGGTTGATTTCCCTTCCAGGTGCTTCGCTTTCCGCGGGGCAGGCGGTGAGCCACATTCGTAACGTTTCACTCTTAAGTGTCTCACCTGCCCGCCTGTCCCGAAGGAGTCTCGCACCTTACACTCCAATCAACTTGTCAAAGTGGCCAAAATAAAAATTAAACCTGTAGAGATAAACTGCTAGTAATAAGTTTCAAAAAAATGGTAAAAAAGAAAACCACCTTTTCGATGGTTTTCTCTCTATTTTTCTAACAGATCTAAAATACGCTCTAAATCATCTTGTGAAAAGAATTCAATCTCAATCTTTCCTTTTCGCTTCGATTTTTTAATGGAAACAGAAGTTCCAAATCGATCACGTAACGATGATTCTTTTTCTTTAAAAAACACATTGGTTTGTGCTGTATTTTTCTTTGTTCCACGTGGAACATTTTTATTGATATCCGAAATCAGCTTCTCGAGCTGCCTTACATTTAAATTTTCATCCATAATACGCTGAACGATCAGCTGCATCTTGGTTTTTTTCTTAAGTCCGAGTAATGCACGACCATGCCCCATCGATAACAAGCCGTTGGATAAAAGCTCTAAAACGGGTTTTGGAAGCTGAAGCAGCCGAATATGGTTCGCAATATGAGGACGGCTCTTTCCAACTCTAGAAGCTAATTCTTCTTGAGTGATTTCAAGGTGCTCCATCAACTTTTGGTAAGCTTGTGCTTCTTCGACCGGATTCAAATCTTCTCGCTGAAGGTTTTCAATCAAGGCGACTTCCATCATTTTTTGTTCCGTATAGTCTTTTACAATCGCAGGGATGGTTTTTAGCCCTGCCTCAGATGCCGCTCTGAATCTTCGTTCCCCTAAGACGATTTCGTAGCCTTTAATGCTTTTCCGTACAACAATCGGCTGAAGAATGCCATGTTCTAAAATGGATTCTTTTAGTTCGTCAATGGCTTTTTGGTCAAAAACTTTTCGAGGCTGATACGGATTTGGTCTAAGCTCTGATATGCTGACATCTTTGATCTGCTCTTCTTCCCCAGCTTCTGTTGGAGGAAAGAAGGCATGCAGCCCTTTACCTAACCCTTTCACCAATGCCAATCACTTCCTTCGCAAATTCTAAATATACATCTGCACCGCGGGATTTCGGATCATAAATAATAATCGGTTTACCATGACTCGGTGCTTCTGATAATCTAACGTTTCTTGGTATGATCGTTTCATACACTTTATCTTGAAAATACTTCTTAACTTCTTCAATCACTTGAATGCCTAAGTTCGTCCGTGCATCAAGCATTGTGAGCAGGACTCCATCAATCATCAAATCTGTATTCAGGTGCTTTTGCACAAGTCGGACCGTATTTAAAAGCTGGCTTAATCCTTCAAGTGCGTAATACTCACATTGAACTGGAATGATAACAGAGTCAGAAGCTGTTAAAGAGTTAATCGTAAGAAGTCCTAATGATGGAGGGCAGTCAATAATAATATAATCATAGACGGAGCTTACCTGATCAAGTGCTCTTTTCAAACGGACTTCGCGCGATATCGTAGGAACTAACTCGATTTCAGCTCCAGCGAGTTGTATCGTCGAAGGGAGGATATGTAAACCTTCACAGATGGTCTCGACAATCACATCTTTTACTTCCACATCTTCAACAAGGACATTATAGATACATTGATCGATGTCACCTTTGTCCACGCCTACGCCGCTAGTTGCGTTACCTTGAGGATCTATGTCTACGAGCAAAACTTTTTTACCGAAATATGCTAAGCATGCACCAAGGTTGACGGACGTAGTCGTTTTTCCGACTCCGCCTTTCTGGTTGGCTACTGCAATGATCTTGGCCACGTTGTCACCTACCTCACTTAATAAAACCATTCATTATCTATTATTCTATCACGAAGAAAATAAAATGACGTATCGAAATAAAGAAAAAAGTATTTTTAATTAAATTATTTTTTGAAGTTACTTTTACTCTTTGATTTCTAATAAAGACAGACCTGAAAAGACTATCTAAAAGTTTTTGCATTTAGGTAATTCGTTTCTCCTCTTCATCGAAAAGTTGATTGGAGTGCAAGATGCGAGACTCCTGCGGGACAAGCGGTCAGGTGAGACCCTTAAAGGCGCATAGCGGCAAGGGGCTCACCGCCTGCCCCGCGGAAAGCGAGCAGCTGGAACGGAAATCAACCACTTCCAATAACAACGTTTGCGAAAACTGCCAAATAAAAAACCATCAGTTTAACTTCTAACTGATGGTCTACACTTTATTTTTTAGGAATGCGAATCGTGAACTGATAGAACTCCTCATGCTCCTCTTCTTCTGTGTCGATGGACAGTCCGCTTTGGACGACCATGTCAACAGATTGCCTAACCGTATTAATGGCGAGGCGCATATCCTTGCTATACGATTTGCGTCTGGATTGAGGTTTCTTTTCCGCTGTCTCGGCTTCGATCATTCGTTTCACACGATCTTCTGTCTGCTTCACATTCAGTTGTTTTTCGAGGATCTCTTGCAGAACGGCATCCATTTTTTCTGGAGATTTCAATACAATTAATGCTCTGGCATGACGCTCTGTAATCTTTTTCTGTAAAAGGGCATCTTGAATAGACTGCGGCAGCTTTAATAAACGAAGCTTGTTCGCAATCGTGGATTGGCCTTTTCCAAGCTTTTGTGCCAGTCCCTCTTGAGTAAGTCCATGCAATTCTAAAAGCTTAGCATAAGCCATAGCTTCTTCAATAGCAGTAAGTTCTTCTCGCTGAAGGTTTTCAATAAGAGCTACCGAAGCGGTTTGCGAATCGTCCATCTCTTTAAGTATAGCAGGTATCTTTTCCCACCCAAGTTTTTGGACAGCACGCCATCTGCGTTCTCCGGCGATCAGTTCGTATTGATCCTCTCCAATGCCGCGAACCACAATAGGCTGAATGATTCCGTGAGCTTCTATCGTTTGTGATAATTCTTCAATTCGTTCATCTATAAAAACCGTACGAGGCTGAAACCGGTTTGGTATGATCTGTTGAACCGGAATTTGAAGTACTTCTTCGTTGTCGTTTTTTTCAGCTGGTTCTGGATCTAAGGTTTGCTGGCTCTTTTCGCCGATGCCGAATAAACGTGAAAAAGGATGCTTCATGCGAATACACCACCTTTTGTAATGTGCCTGTTAACTAATTCTTCTCACTAGTCCTATAATCCTGCAAGTCTGTAAAAATCTTTCTTTTATGTAACAGCTGTGTTTCACGTGAAACACAGTCTAAACTTATTGGATGGGTGACTTGTTCGGAGTTCCAGGTTTGCGCGGGAATTTTTTAGGCGTATCTTTTACTTTTTCAATGATTACGATATTTCGTTCACTTTCCTCGATCGGCAATAGAAACGAATGAACATCTTTTATTTTTCCGCCTAAAAGGTTAACCGCTTTTTCGCCATCTTTCACTTCTTCAGGAAGATTGGCACCTTTCATTCCTAAAAAGTGCCCCCCTATTTTCACTAAAGGTAAACAGAGCTCGGATAGAACAGAAAGCCTCGCAACAGCTCGAGCCATCACAAGATCAAACTTTTGTCTAAACTCAGGACGCTGAGCAAATGTTTCTGCACGGTCATGATGTAAAGATACATGTTCTAAACCTAATTCATCTACAACATGCTGCAAAAATCCAATGCGTTTGTTGAGTGAGTCAACAACAGTCAGCTGGATTTCCGGGTATACGATCTTCAATGGAATCGCGGGAAATCCCGCACCTGCTCCGACGTCACAAACCGTAATATTTTGATTGAAATTAAAATGAAATCCAGCGGTTACAGAATCATAAAAATGTTTAAGATATACTTCTTCTTTTTCTGTGATTGCTGTGAGGTTCATTTTTTCATTCCACTCAACGAGCAGTTCATAATACCTCTCGAATTGTGAAAGCTGTTTATCTGATAACTGTACTCCCTTTTCTTTTAAGGAAGATTGAAACAATTCAACATTCATGGTTTACGCGTTCCCCCTCAACGGGCAATTTTCGCCAGTTTACCTTGTTCAAGGTAGATCAACAGAATAGAAATGTCTGCTGGGTTTACCCCTGATACTCGTGATGCCTGTCCGACTGAAAGCGGCCGTACTTCATGAAGCTTTTGTTTCGCTTCCGTAGCCAATCCATTGATCGCCATATAATCCAAATCAACAGGCAGTTTTTTATTTTCCATCTTGCGCATTTTCTCAACTTGAGCAAGCTGTTTATCGATGTAGCCCGCATACTTCACTTGAATCTCCACTTGCTCCATTACGGTTTCAGGCAATGGTGTTTCTGCAGGTGCCATCTTGTGGATCACCGGATACGTTACTTCAGGACGTTTTAAGAGATTGGCTGCAGACATTGGCTCTTTTAGAGGTGTAGATTGTGCTTCAGCAAGGATTTGCTGCACATCTTCAGTCGGCTTAATAGAAACATGTTCTAATCGTTCTATTTCCTGCGCAATTTGTGCTTTCTTCTCTTCAAAGCGTTCGTAACGATCTTTCGGTATCAGTCCAATTTCGTGACCTTTTTTCGTTAATCTGAGATCAGCGTTATCGTGTCTTAACAGCAAACGGTACTCTGCTCTTGATGTTAGAAGGCGGTACGGCTCGTTTGTTCCTTTTGTAATCAGATCATCGATCAGCACTCCGATGTATGCTTCTGAACGATCGAGCACTAAAGGCTCTTTTTTCTGTACTTTTAACGCAGCATTGATTCCCGCCATGAGGCCTTGACCCGCTGCTTCTTCATATCCGCTCGTGCCATTCAGCTGACCTGCTGTGAAGAGGCCGTTCACACGCTTCGTTTCAAGAGATGGCCAAAGCTGTGTCGGTACGATCGCATCATATTCTATTGCATAACCAGCACGCATCAGCTCAGCTTTTTCCAGTCCAGGAATCGTAGCTAAAATTCTCTTTTGAACATCTTCAGGAAGGCTCGTCGAAAGACCTTGAACGTACACTTCTTCTGTGTTTCGGCCTTCAGGTTCTAAGAAGATCTGATGTCTTGGTTTATCGTTAAAACGTACAATTTTATCCTCAATGGATGGACAATATCTTGGTCCTGTTCCTTCGATCATCCCAGAATACATCGGGGAACGATGCAGGTTACCATTGATCAGTTGATGTGTCTCATCTCCTGTGTAAGTGAGCCAGCAAGGCAGCTGATCTGTAATATACTCTGTTGTTTCATAGGAAAAAGCACGTGGTACATCATCACCCGGCTGAATTTCCGTTTTAGAATAATCGATCGTTTTGCTGTTCACACGCGGCGGTGTTCCCGTCTTAAAGCGAACCATATCAAAACCAAGCTCCTGCAGGTGGTATGACAAATTGATAGAAGGAGCCATGTTATTTGGGCCGCTTTCATAAGCAAGCTCACCGATAATGATTTTTCCTCTTAAGTATGTCCCAGTCGTTAGAACCACTGCTTCCGCAGCGTATTCAGCTCCTGTTTTTGTAATAACACCCTTACATTCCCCGTCCTCCATGATCAGACGCTCTACCATTCCTTGACGCAATGTGAGGTTCTCGGTGTTTTCCATTGTTTTTTTCATTTCATGCTGATAAAGATATTTATCGGCTTGCGCGCGCAGCGCACGTACCGCAGGGCCTTTACCTGTGTTTAGCATACGCATTTGGATATGTGTTTTGTCGATGTTACGGGCCATTTCACCGCCTAGCGCATCCACTTCACGCACAACAATCCCTTTTGCTGGTCCGCCAACTGATGGATTACATGGCATGTATGCTACAGTGTCTAGATTCAATGTCAGACATAACGTTTTGGCGCCCATACGTGCAGAAGCAAGTGCAGCTTCAACACCAGCATGTCCAGCGCCGACAACAATGACATCGAACGTATCTGCTTTATATCCCATTGTGTTCTACCTCCTTAACAATTATTTTCCAAGACAAAATTGAGAGAACAACTGGTCGATCAAACTCTCTGAAACCGTGTCACCCACTATTTCTCCAAGTATCTCCCATGCTCTTGTTATATCGATCTGTACCATATCTATCGGAAGATCCGCTTCAATACCGCCAAGTGCTTCGTCAATGTGATGAATCGTCTGCTGAAGAAGTGCGATATGCCGCGAGTTAGAAACGTAAGTTAAATCTTGTGCTTCTATTCCACCTGCAAAAAACAGGTTTGCGATCGCTTGCTCTAGTTCATCTATTCCCTCTTCTTTTACTAAAGATGTTGAAATCAAAGGTGAATGTTCTGCAAGTTCCTTAATACGGTTCATATCCGCTTTCATTTCGAGATCGGTTTTATTGATGATAACAATCTTATCGAGTCCCGCTGCTGCACGGAATAAGTTTTCATCTTCTTGTGACAGTGTTTCGTTTCCATTAATGACTAACAAAATCAGATCTGCTTCTTTTAATACTTTTCGAGATTTTTCCACACCGATCTTTTCTACGATGTCTTCTGTTTCTCGAATCCCTGCTGTATCTACAAGTCTTAAAGGAACTCCTCTTACGTTTACGTACTCTTCAATAACGTCCCTCGTTGTTCCGGCAATATCTGTTACGATTGCTTTGTTTTCATGGACAAGTGCGTTCATCAGTGAAGATTTCCCTACGTTCGGTCGTCCGATGATTGCCGTCGACAGCCCTTCACGAAGAATCTTTCCTTGGCTTGCCGTTTGCAGGATGGATTCTACTTCCTTTTTAACAGTCAGAAGGTTGTTGTTTAATAAGGAATGCGTCATCTCTTCTGCATCGTATTCAGGATAATCAATGTTCACTTCAACGTGAGCAATCGTCTCTAATAACGTTTGTCTAAGACGTGTTATGAGAGAAGACAAGCGGCCTTCCATCTGGTTCAGTGCAACATTCATGGCACGATCCGTCTTTGCACGAATCAGATCCATCACGGCTTCCGCTTGAGATAAATCAATCCGTCCGTTTAAGAACGCCCGTTTCGTAAATTCTCCCGGTTCAGCTAAGCGTGCTCCCTGCTGCAGAATCAATTGAAGAACACGATTCACAGAAACTAATCCACCGTGACAGTTAATTTCAACAACATCTTCCCGCGTGAACGTTCGGGGTGCGCGCATAACGCTGATCATCACTTCTTCCACTGCCTGATCAACCTTTGGATCAAACAGCTTCCCGTAATGAATGGTATGCGTATCTACATCTGAAAGACGTTTTGATCCTTTATACACTTTATCCGCAATCGTAACTGCTTCAGGTCCGCTTAACCTTACAATCGCGATTGCACCTTCTCCCATCGGAGTAGAAATAGCAGTAATCGTATCAAATTCCATTGTTGTATCACCTCGGCTTTCCTCTTTTTACGCTCTATATAAATTACCTTTAGTATGGCCTTAATCAGTTGCTGTGATAATGGTTTATCAAAAAAGGACATAAATATCCACAATAAAAAATAGTGTATCGCATTATAAGCCTGCAGTAAACAAAAAGCCCCAGAGGAATAACCTCTGAAGCTTCTTTATCTTTTGCTTGAGGACGTCGGGCGGATCACGACTTTACGGAATGGCTCCACCCCTTCAGACGTAGTCTCAACATCTCTGTTTTCTTTCAGTGCTAAATGAATCACTTTGCGCTCATTGGCAGGCATCGGCTCTAAAGCAAAACTTTTCTTTGTGAAAAATACTTTTTGAGCGGAATGTTCAGCTAATCTTTCAAGTGATTCTTGTCTTCGGGTACGATAGTTTTCAGCATCAAGCACGATTTTAACGTGCTTGCTTGCAGGATCTGAATTTGCAACCATATTTGTTAAAAGCTGCAGCGCATTAAGCGTTTGTCCGCGTTTTCCAATCAAAATCGCAATTTTGTCACCGGATAAATCCAGCACAAGATGATCATTTTCCTGTCGCTGTGCTATGGTAACGGGTACCCCCATTTTGGAAGTTACATCCTGAAGGTATTCGATCGCGGTTTTAACAGGATCAGCTTTGACTGTTACTTCAACTACTGCGGGCTTGCCGCCAAGTCCAAAAAAACCTTTTTTGGAATCTTCAAGAATGGATATATCTACTTGATCTTTTGAAGTCTGAAGTTGTTCTAGTGCTGCTGCTACTGCTTCTTCAACCGTTTTCCCTGTTACCTGTACCTTTTTCACTTTTTAGCTCCCCCATCAACTTGATTTTCTTTCTTTTTCATTGGGGTCGTAATGAAATATGTTTGTGCAATCATGAAGATGTTACCGATCACCCAATATAAAGATAATGCAGCTGGGAAATTAATAGCAAATACAACGATCATGACTGGCATGATGTATAAAAGCATCTTCATTTGCGGATTTGGATTGTCCATTCCGCCCATCATGATTTTTTGCTGCAAGAATGTTGTAAGACCTGCAACTAGCGGCAAAATAAAGAATGGATCTGGATCTCCTAGATCAAACCAAAGGAAGTTGTGATTCGCAATTTCTTCAGTACGCATGATTGCATGATAGAAACCTAATAGAATCGGCATTTGAATCAATAATGGTAAACAGCCTGCAAGCGGATTTACACCATTCTTTTGGAATAAAGCCATTGTTTCTTGCTGCAGTTTTTGCTGTGTGTTCGCATCTTTTGATTTGTATTTTTCACGCAGTTTTTGAATTTCTGGCTGAATTTCCTGCATCGCTTTAGAACTCTTCGTTTGCTTAATCATCAATGGAAGAAGCGCAGTACGAATAATTAATGTAACAATTATGATCGATAATCCATAGTTTTCACCCGTTAAGTTAGCAAAATATGTGATCAACCAAGATAACGGATATACAAAATATGTGTCCCAAATTCCCGTTCTGTCTTCTGTGATGGGCTCCATCGTCCCACATCCAGAAAGGACAGCCATGAGTGCGAAAAGGGCAATCAGTAAACCTATTTTCTTACGCACACTCTTATCCTCCTTAAAATCTTAAATCTCATCTCAATTATTTATTGTCTCTTTTTTCAGGCACGAGGTCAACGCCTCCCGGATGAAAAGGATGGCACTTTGCTATTCTGACAAAAGTTAGCCACATTCCTTTAAATACGCCATGACGCCTGAAAGCTTCAATACCGTAATGCGAACAAGTCGGATAAAAGCGGCACGAAGGCGGAGTCATTGGGGAGATCCACAGTTGGTAAAAACGAATAATCCCTATAAATAAGGATCTCATTTTCTTACACCCTCTTTTTAAGTACGTTTGCTCTGTTCAATACGTGAAGCAAGCTTTTCTCCATCTCATGAAAGTCCATGTTAGCAGTAGGTATTCTCGCGATAACCACGTAATCCCTGCCTGTAAGCAGCTGTTCACTGTATTTGTGGAAGATTTCTTTTACAGATCGCTTTATTCTGTTTCGTGTAACGGCTTTTCCTACTTTTTTACTTACAGAAAGTCCGATACGAAACGCAGGCTGATCTTCTTTTTTCAAACTGTATATAACAAATTGGCGATTAGCCGTTGATTTTCCTTTTTTGAAGACTTCTTGAAATTCTTCGTTTTTTTTGATGCGCTGTTCTTTCTTCATTCAATTAACACTCCATCAATTAACCAATCTCATTCCACAATGTCTTTTTGTCTCGAATCTTATCCCAGTATCGGCCTATTTTGTTTTAATAAAACCTCTAACTCCGAAAAATCGACAAAAGCGAGTTCAATACGGACTTGGAGTGAGCGAAAATGTCTATAAAAAGTAAAAAAAGACCACTGATGTCAGTGGCCTATGCGGATAACACTTTTCTTCCCTTTTGACGACGGCGAGCTAGAACTTTACGACCGTTCTTAGTAGCCATACGTGCACGGAAACCATGTACCTTCTTACGCTTACGGTTGTTCGGTTGAAATGTAGGTTTCATGTATATTACACCTCCCTGAGGATATCTTTTATAAAAGACAGTCTAACAAATTATAATGACTGACCCCTTCTTTTGTCAAGCTGGATTTTAGTTTCATGCTGTTTTCGCTGTTTTTGTGTTTCCTATGCTTCGTTGTTCTTGAATGTGGTTGATCTCCGTTCCAGGTGCTTCGCTTTCCGCGGGGCAGGCGGTGAGCCACATTCTTAACGTTTCACTTTTAAGTGTCTCACCTGCCCACCTGTCCCGCAGGAGTCTTACACCTTCCACTACGATCAACTTGCTAATGACGAAAAGAACAAAGTGATTCTTCTTAAGCAATTAGAAGGAAGTCTCTGAGCCTCTTTGCATGAATTGTGAGAGGCTCAGTTGTCGGCACACTTCTTCCCCACTTTGCAACATTTCGCTAAAAGGCAAAACAAAAACTGAAATCTTTTAGAAAGTATCTTTTCTTACAGGTTGTTGCATTTGATTCTTTTCTTCCACTTGAAAATTGACTGGAGCGCAAGGTGCGAGACTCCTACGGGACGAGCGGTCAGGTGGAGACTCCTAATGGCGCAAAGCGGCAGGAGGCTCACCGTACGCCCCGTGGAAAGCGAGCATCCTGGAGCGGAGATCAATTACTAACAAAAGCAGCAATGAACAACCAAGCTCTTCAACAGAAAACTTCAAAAGTAATTTAAACCATTCTACAACGTTCTTCAAATTCTTTATCCTCTTGCCTGTGGACATCTTTTTCGACACGTTTTTCATTATCCACACCAATTATCGACACGTTTTACACAAAATCTAGTGTTGTGGACAACTTTTCTACACAAGGTATGGGCGTTGTGGATAAGTAACAATAATCCGTTGCCAAGCTTGATAATTTTTGATATGCTTGTTGTGTTTTAACTCGTTAGCAACATGACTCGCATGTAAAGTTATTCACAAGCTGTGGATAAACTTGTGGACAGGTTTTTCGAGCTGTTAGAAAGGTTGTCCACAGATGCTATTTAACTGTTCATAATCCTATTATCTACTATATTAATTATCATTCACATAAGGTGTGGACTTTTTATTTTTATTCATATGTATTCACTTGCTGTACAAATCTTGTACACCGAGGAAAACAACTGCTGAAATAGGATAATTCAAAGAGATAAGGGGGGTAAATTGGTTGGAAAACATCAATGACCTATGGTCCAAAGCACTTGCTGCAATTGAGACAAAAGTCAGTAAGCCTAGCTTTGAGACTTGGTTAAAATCAACAACAGCGCATGCACTGCAAAATGATACGCTTGTAATCACTGCGCCAAATGAGTTTGCCCGTGACTGGCTGGAATCCAGATATGCAGGCATCATTTCAGAAACATTGCTGGACGTTACAGGTGCAGCACTTGACGTGAAGTTCATCATTCCACAAAATCAGACAGATGTAGACTTGGATCTGGAACTTTCCATGAAAAAAGCCCCAAAAGCAGCAAATGAACCTCACGAAGAAGTTTCTCAAAGTATGTTGAATCCTAAATATACATTTGACCGATTCGTTATCGGGTCAGGAAACCGTTTTGCCCATGCTGCTTCATTAGCTGTTGCCGAAGCACCGGCTAAAGCTTACAACCCGCTGTTTATATATGGTGGAGTTGGACTTGGGAAAACTCACTTAATGCATGCAATCGGACATTATGTACTAGAACATAATCCTGGGGCTAAGGTAGTTTATTTATCATCCGAAAAATTTACGAACGAATTCATTAACTCGATTCGTGACAATAAAACGGTTGAATTTCGCAACAAATTTCGCAGTGTGGACGTGCTTCTAATAGATGATATTCAATTCCTTGCGGGAAAAGAACAGACTCAAGAGGAATTTTTCCATACATTCAATGCACTTCATGAAGAAAGCAAGCAGATTGTTATCTCGAGTGACCGGCCTCCAAAAGAGATTCCGACACTTGAAGACAGACTTCGCTCGCGATTTGAATGGGGACTTATAACAGATATCACTCCGCCAGACTTGGAGACGCGGATCGCAATTCTCCGAAAAAAGGCGAAAGCTGAAGGTCTGGATATACCGAATGAAGTAATGCTTTATATCGCAAATCAAATTGATACGAACATTAGAGAACTTGAAGGTGCACTTATTCGTGTAGTTGCTTATTCTTCTTTAATTAATCAAGATATGAATGCAGACTTAGCAGCAGAGGCTCTTCGTGATATTATTCCTTCTGCAAAGCCAAGAACACTTACCATCCACCATATCCAAGAAGTTGTTGGTAAGCATTATAACGTTAAGTTAGAAGATTTTACGGCTAAAAAGAGAACAAAATCCGTTGCTTTTCCTAGACAGATCGCCATGTATTTATCTCGTGAGCTTACAGATAACTCTTTGCCTAAAATTGGTGAGGAATTTGGAGGGCGTGACCATACAACCGTACTTCATGCTCATGAAAAGATCTCAACGCTGCTGATTACTGATCATGTTTTGCAAAAGAAAGTGCAAGAAATTCACGATCAGCTTAAATCTAATTAAATAAACAACACTGAATACTGTGAATAACTACAGTTACTTTATGCACAGTCTGTCCACATGTGGATAGGCTGTTCTATCTTTGTTTTTTGGAGTTATCCACACATTCACAGCGCCTAGTACTATTACTACTATTTTTTTAAAAGATTTTAATAAATATCAGGGGGGCAAAATAATGAAAGTTAAGATTCAATTAAACCAATTGATCGAGGCTGTTCAAGATGTCATGAAAGCTGTATCATCCCGAACTACTATTCCGATTTTAACGGGAATCAAAATGGAAGTGACATATGATGGTGTACATCTGACTGGTAGTGATTCTGATATTTCTATTGAGCGACTGATACCGGTTGAAGAAGGCGATCTTGTACATATCGAAGTGAAACAAGAAGGAAGTGTCGTTCTTCCAGCGCGTTATTTTTCAGAGATCGTTAAAAAACTTCCGAATGACTCTGTTGAGATTGAAGTTGGAGAACGTTTTGAAACAACGCTTCGTTCTGGTGCTTCTGAATTTAGTCTGTTAGGCCTTGATCCAGAAGAATACCCAAGATTACCGCAGATCGAAGAGGATTTAGTCTTTGAAATTCAAAGTGATCTTCTAAAAACAATGATCCGTCAAACTGTCTTTGCGGTGTCCGCCTCAGAAACACGCCCTATCTTAACAGGTGTGAATTGGACGTTAGTTGATGGTGTACTTAACTGTATTGCAACAGATAGCCATAGATTGGCAGAACGCAAGATGCCGATTGATTCACAAGCTGAAGAACTATCTTTTCAAAACGTAGTTATTCCTGGTAAAAGCTTGAACGAACTTTCTAAAATTCTTGATGAGTCTGCAGAAAAAGTACAGATTGTTGTAACGAACAATCAGATTCTATTTAAGGCTAAGAACATCTTGCTGTTCTCAAGACTATTAGATGGCAACTATCCTGATACATCAAAGTTGATTCCTTCAGAGAGCAAGACGACGTTTGTGCTGAAAACAAAAGAATTTTTACAAGCGATCGACCGTGCTTCTCTATTGGCAAGAGAAGGACGAAACAATGTAGTTAAATTAGCTACACTCGATAACCAAACCATCGAACTTTCTTCAAACTCTCCTGAGATCGGTAAAGTTTTTGAACACATGATCGCAGAAGAAATCGAAGGAGAAGAGCTGAAGATCTCGTTCAATGCAAAGTACGTGATGGAAGCCCTTAAAGTAATGGATTGCTCAGAAATCAGCATTCTATTCACAGGTGCGATGAGACCGTTCCTCATCCAGCCCGTTTCAGATGATACGATTCGCCAGTTAATCTTACCTGTAAGAACTTACTAATATATAAAGCTGCCGGAATGACCGGTGGCTTTCTTTTCTTTCTAAGTCCATCGTTTTTTGGAGAGACTAGTAGGAACAATACGATTTTTTCTAAATACACTTCTCTAAAAAGTTATTGGTTTTGTTTATTCTCTTCATCGACAAGTTGATTGGAGAGTAAGGATGCGAGACTCCTGCGGGACAGGCGGGCAGGTGAGACACTTAAGAGTGAAACGTTAGAATGTGGCTCACCGCCTGCCCCGCGGAAAGCGAGCAGCCTGGAGCGGAAATCAATCACTTTCAAGCAAGCATCAGAGAAACAACCAGGAGGTTTTTTTAAAAATGGAAAACGTTAAGATCAACACAGAATTTATAACACTTCAACAACTGTTGAAAACTACCGATGTCATCCAATCGGGAGGAATGGTAAAATGGTATTTAGCAGAACATGAAGTTCTTGTGAACGGAGAGCATGAAACACGCCGAGGGAAAAAATTATATGCGGGTGATGTCGTGTCCATTCCGGACGTAGGAGAGTTTAAGGTAACAACGGAATAGGGGGAATCCCTTTGCATATTGAAAAGCTTCAACTTAGAAATTACCGTAACTATAAAGAACAGTCTCTTGAATTTGAGAACAAGGTCAATGTTTTTCTCGGTGAGAATGCCCAAGGGAAAACAAACGTCATGGAATCTATCTATGTTTTGGCCATGGCGAGATCGTATCGAACGGCAAAAGATAAAGAGTTGATATCTTGGGACGAAGAATATGCTAAAATAGAGGGTAGCATCAAAAAGAGAAACAGTTCTTTTGATTTAAGCCTCGTCATCTCACAAAAAGGAAAAAAAGCGAAAATCAGCCGCATTGAACAGAGACGATTAACAGATTACGTCGGACATCTTAATGTGGTCATGTTTGCACCTGAGGATCTCAATCTTGTAAAAGGCAGTCCGCAGGTGCGTCGTCGTTTTATTGACATGGAAATCGGCCAGGTTAACGCGGTTTACTTAAATGACCTTTCTGTGTACCAAAAGATTTTATCTCAGCGAAACTCTTTATTAAGAGAGATGTATCGCAAAAAAAGTCCGGAAAATATGACGATGCTGGAGATCTTAACCGAACAGCTTATCGATAAAGCGGCCAGAGTGACGCTGAAACGCATGAAATACATGGAAAAGCTCCAAAGTTGGGCAGAGCCTATCCATCATGGAATATCCAGAGGCTTAGAAAGTTTAAAAATTCATTACAAACCGACTATAGAGGTATGTGATGAGCTCGACTTGTCGAAAATGATAGAAGCGTTTCATATAAAGTTTGGTAAAATAAAAGAAAAAGAGATTGACCGGGGAACTTCTTTATTTGGTCCTCATCGGGATGATTTGCTTTTTTCTGTTAACGGAAAAGACGTGCAGACATTCGGATCTCAAGGACAGCAGCGTACGACTGCTCTCTCTTTGAAGCTTGCTGAAATTGATTTGATTCATTCAGAAGTCGGAGAATACCCGATCCTCCTCTTGGACGATGTGTTATCTGAACTAGATGATTTCAGACAATCTCATCTTTTAAATACGATTCAAGGGAAAGTACAAACCTTTGTTACAACGACCAGTGTGGAAGGAATACATCATGAAACACTGGAGAAGGCCGCAACATATAAAGTTCATTCAGGCTCTATAGAACGTTTGAAATGAGGTGAGGACATTGCTTCTGCATTTAGGTGATGAAGAAGTTATTCATTCTAAAGATGTACTTGCAATCTTGGATATCAATGCATTAAAAGCTTCTGAGTTAGCTGGTGAGTTTCTTAAAAAGCATGAAAGCAATCAGACCTTAACTGATCTTAGCGGGAATGCTGCAAAATCTGTAATCATAACAGACAAAACGATCTATCTATCTCCTCTTTCTGCCTCTACGTTAAAAAAGAGAGCCTCTGATCGCCTCGAACTTGAAAATGGCTGGAATATAAAATAAAGGTTTTATAAATAAAGCGTTTTTAAACCGGAATGAAGGTGAACGAATTGACGACTGAACAAAAGTTAGAACATCAACAAAATTATGATGAAAGTAATATCCAGGTACTAGAGGGTCTTGAAGCCGTCCGAAAACGTCCTGGGATGTATATTGGTGCCACAAATGTACGCGGTTTGCACCATCTCGTTTGGGAGATCGTGGATAACTCGATCGATGAAGCTTTAGCGGGCTATTGCGACACGATTCGAATTACGATCGAAGAAGATAATAGCATCACTGTAGAAGATAACGGACGTGGTATCCCTGTAGGTATGCATGAAAAGATGGGAAGACCCGCACTAGAAGTTATCATGACGGTTCTCCATGCCGGCGGAAAGTTTGGCGGCGGCGGATACAAAGTGTCAGGCGGACTGCATGGCGTTGGTGCCTCTGTTGTTAATGCGTTGTCAACAATGCTTGAAGTAACGGTTTCCCGTGATGGAAAACTGCACTATCAATCATATGAACGCGGCGTGCCGACTGCAGATCTTAAAGTGATCGGTGAAACAGATAAAACAGGTACACGCACTCACTTCAAACCAGACCCTGAAATTTTCACAGAATCATTAGAATATGATTTCCCGACTTTATCAAACCGTATTCGCGAATTGGCATACTTAAACCGCGGACTTCGCATTATCGCAGAAGATAAGCGCGGCGAAGAGCCAGTTACGAAGGAATACCACTATGAAGGCGGAATTAAATCTTATGTTGAGCACATTAACCGTACACGTGAAGTGCTGCATGAGGAACCAATCTTCGTTGAAGGTGAAAAGGACGGCATCTCTGTTGAGATCGCATTCCAATACAACGACAGCTATGCGAGCAACATCTATTCGTTTGCCAATAACATTAATACACATGAGGGTGGAACGCATGAGTCCGGTTTTAAAACAGCCCTAACACGTGTGATCAATGATTACGGCCGTAAGAATAACCTTTTTAAAGACAACGATACGAACCTGACGGGTGAAGACGTTCGTGAAGGTTTGACAGCGATCATCTCGATCAAACACCCAGATCCACAGTTCGAAGGTCAAACGAAAACGAAACTCGGAAACTCTGAAGCAAGACAGATAACAGAATCGATTTTCTCTGAGACGTTCTCTTCTTTCATGATGGAGAATCCTGTTGTAGCAAAATCAATCGTTGAAAAAGGAATGATGGCGCTCCGTGCGCGTGTCGCTGCTAAAAAAGCGCGTGAACTTACACGCCGCAAGAGTGCATTAGAAGTATCTTCTTTACCTGGTAAACTTGCAGACTGTTCTTCTAAAGATGCAAGCATCTCTGAAATTTACGTGGTAGAGGGTGACTCTGCCGGTGGATCAGCAAAGCAGGGCCGTGACCGTCACTTCCAAGCGATTTTGCCTCTTCGCGGTAAGATCATTAACGTTGAGAAAGCTAGACTGGACAAGATTCTCTCTAATAATGAGGTTCGTGCCATCATTACAGCACTAGGGACGGGAATCGCTGAAGAGTTTGATATTTCAAAAGCTCGTTATCATAAGATCATCATCATGACAGATGCCGATGTCGATGGCGCGCATATCCGTACGCTGCTTCTGACTTTCTTTTACCGGTACATGCGTCCGATCATTGAACATGGTTATATCTATATTGCCCAGCCGCCGCTATACAAAGTGCAGCAAGGGAAACGTATCGAATATGCTTACAATGATAAAGAGCTTGAAAAATTATTGGCAGAACTTCCGCAGGTTCCTAAGCCTCAGCTTCAGCGCTATAAGGGTCTAGGTGAGATGAATCCTACCCAGCTGTGGGAAACGACAATGGATCCTGAGACACGTACATTGCTTCAAGTGGAAATGAAGGACGCGATGGCTGCTGATGAAACGTTCGAAATCTTAATGGGCGACAAAGTAGAACCGCGCCGTGATTTTATCCAAGAAAATGCGCAGTACGTAAAGAATCTAGATATCTAATTACGAATGTTTCAGCACTTCCTTTCTGTGCTGAAACTAAAATATAGAAAATGCTGAAGCTGGACAAGGTCCAGTTTCGGTTCGTTTAAGCTCGAATCAGGGGGCTTTAAAAACCTGTTTTTAAGAGGTTATGGAGGTAAAACGAATGTCTGAAATGGAACGTTCCCGGATTAAAGAAATAAATATTAGTACGGAAATGCGTGCATCGTTCATGGATTATGCCATGAGTGTTATTGTCAGCCGAGCATTGCCAGATGTACGTGACGGATTAAAGCCAGTTCACCGACGTATTCTTTATGCCATGAATGATCTTGGCATGACTGCCGACAAGGCATATAAAAAGTCTGCTCGTATCGTTGGTGAAGTAATCGGTAAGTACCATCCTCACGGCGACTCTGCTGTATACGATACGATGGTTCGTATGGCACAGGATTTCAACTTCCGCCACATGCTGATCGATGGCCACGGTAACTTCGGTTCGGTCGACGGCGATGCAGCGGCAGCAATGCGTTATACTGAGGCGCGTATGTCTAAAATCGCCATGGAAATGGTGCGAGACATAAACAAAGACACGATCGGTTACAAAGATAACTATGATGGGTCTGAACAAGAGCCCGTTGTACTACCTGCTCGTTTTCCGAACTTACTCGTAAATGGTGCTGCTGGAATCGCGGTTGGTATGGCAACGAACATTCCGCCGCATCACTTAGGTGAGGTAATCGATGGAGTTTTAGCAGTAAGTCAAAATCCGGATATCACAATCCCTGAGCTGATGGAAATTATCCCAGGCCCAGACTTTCCTACCGCCGGTGAAATTTTAGGGCGTGAAGGAATTCGTAAGGCTTACCAAACCGGAAGAGGTTCCATTATTATCCGTGCTAAAGCCGAGATTGAAGAGATGCCTAGCGGAAAACAAGCGATCATCGTGACTGAGCTTCCTTACCAAGTAAACAAAGCTCGTCTTATCGAAAAGATCGCTGAACTCGTTCGCGATAAAAAGATTGAAGGAATCACGGACCTTCGTGATGAGTCTGACCGAAACGGTATGCGTATCGTGATGGAAGTACGCCGTGACGCAAATGCAAATGTTATTTTAAATAATTTATATAAACAAACAGCTCTTCAGACAAGCTTTGGTATCAATATGCTAGCACTTGTTGATGGGCATCCAAAAGTTCTCAACATAAAAGAATTTCTTTATCATTATTTAAAGCATCAGCAAGTTATCATCCGCCGCCGTACGGAATTTGATCTTAAAAAAGCAGAAGCGAGAGCTCACATCTTAGAAGGTCTTCGTATCGCACTTGATCATCTGGATGAAGTAATCGCAATGATCCGTGGTTCAAGAACAACTGACATTGCTCGTGAAGGATTGATGGAGAAGTTTGAATTAAGCTACGAGCAATCACAAGCTATTTTAGATATGCGATTGCAGCGCTTAACAGGTTTAGAGCGAGACAAAATCGAGAACGAATATAATGATCTAGTTGCTATAATTACTGAATTAAGAGCAATCTTAGCAGATGAAGAAAAAATTCTTGAGATCATTCGTACTGAGCTGACTGAAATCAAGGAAAAATACGATAACCCAAGACGTACAATCATTTCTGTAGGATTTAATAGTATCGAAGACGAAGATTTGATTCCTCGTTCAAACATCGTTATTACTTTAACGAACAAAGGATACATTAAGCGTCTTCCTATTTCCACTTATCGTTCACAGCGCCGTGGAGGAAAAGGGATTCAAGGAATGGGCACGAGTGAAGATGACTTTGTCGAGCAATTGTTTACGACGAATACGCATAACTATATTCTATTCTTTACGAATAAAGGGAAAGCTTATAGGCTAAAAGGCTACGAGATTCCTGAATACGGAAGAACAGCAAAAGGAATTCCGATCATCAACTTGCTGCAGATCGAACAAGGTGAGACGATTTCAGCTGTAATACCGGTTGAAGATATGGAAAGTGATGAAATCTACCTTAATTTCATGACGAAGCAAGGAATTACGAAACGTTCTCCGTTATCAGCGTACAGCAACATCCGTAAAGGCGGACTTTTTGCGATCAACCTTCGCGAAGAAGACGAACTGATGGGCGTTCGTTTAACAGATGGTACAAAGGATATCATCGTAGGAACGAAGCAAGGTATGTCAATTCGTTATCAAGAAACAGATGTTAGATCTATGGGCAGAACAGCTACTGGTGTTAAAGCGATTACCCTTGGTGATGACGATGCTGTTGTAGGGATGGAAGTCTTGGATGAAACACAAGACATCTTGATCGTAACGGATAGAGGTTATGGAAAACGTACACCTATGAGTGAATATCGACTTCAATCACGTGGTGGTAAGGGGATCAAAACCGTAAACATCACTGAAAAGAACGGTCCAGTTGTTACATTGAAGACCGTAACAGACGAAGAAGATCTCATGATTATTACCGCTAAAGGGATCATTATTCGAATGAACATTTCAGGAATCTCTCAAATGGGACGTAACACGCAAGGTGTTAGACTGATGACCATGAACGATTCGAATCACGTAGCAACCGTAGCTGTTGTCGAACGTGAAGAAGAAACGGATGAGATCTTAGATGAAAATGGTGACCCGATCGTAATTGAAGGTGAAGCACCAACTGCAACTGAAGAAACCGAACAAACAACTGCTGCAGAGTCAGAGGAAAACGAAGAGAATAACGAGTAATTTCTTAAAAGAGGAAAATGACTATACATTTTCCTCTTTTTTATATGTAAAATGAAAGTAAGAATTTCCAAATTAAAGGAGCATCATACGTATGAAGATTAAAACGAGTCAAGCAAAGGTCGGTCAGATGATGGTTCAGGATGTATTCTCCATGACTAATCAGCCAATCGTTAACAGAAATACTATTTTGAATTCAGAGCATCTGCGTGTGCTGACTCGTTTTCAAATTGAAGAGATTGATGTTTTAAATGAATCTGGTTTTGGTACAACACTTTCGAATAGAAAAAAAGAAACCTCTATTAAAGGTGATTCTGCTAAAGGTGAAGCAGCCAAATCGGAAGAAAAAGCACTTAACGTGAAACCAGAAAAAGAAGAAGCATCGTTTGCCGGATTATACCTTCAAACCGTAAAGCGATATAAGCAGCTTTTTACAAATTGGCAATCAGGCAGTCCGGTCGACATGCTCGAAGTGCGACAGAGTGTTCTTCCTGTCCTTGAGGCAGGGGCGAACGTCCCGCGAGAGATTTTACTGCTGCATCATTACGCTACGAGTTCCGACTATATTTATCACCATGCTGTCTCAGTTGGTATTTTAAGCACGTTCTTAGCGAAGAAACTAAATTTTTCAAGCGGGGATTGCATCCAGATCGGTATAGCAGGAGTGCTCTCAGATTGTGGAATGTCAAAAGTTCAGCCAACTTTATTAAAAAAGAGTGGTTCCTTAACAACGCTTGAGTTTGATGAAGTAAAAAAGCATACGATTCATGGTTACAATATGCTTAAAAAGATACCATCTATTAAAGAAGGTGTTCTGCTTGGCGTTCTGCAGCATCACGAAAGAGAAGATGGATCTGGCTATCCGTTAAAAGTGCAAGGAAACAAACTTCATCCTTTCAGTAAGGTCCTTGCAATTGCAGACGTATATCTAGCCATGACAGCCGAGCGGCCATATCGAAGCAAACAGTCTGCATTTAAAGTGATCGAGATGATGATGAAGGATCAGTTTGGAAAGTTTGATCATCAAGTCATTTCCGCTCTGTTATCGGGGCTGTCCACTTTCTCTGTCGGAAGCCGTGTAAGACTAACAAACTATGACGTTGGGGAAATTGTATTTATAGAAGAAAGCCAACCGACAAGACCGATGATAAAACTGGACTCCACCGGTGAGTTCCTTGCACTGAAAAACAGAAACGACCTCTTTATTGAAGAGCTTTTATCTTAGGATAGAAGCTTTTTTATTTTGGGTATTGCCACGGGTTGGCAACCGTGGTAAACTAATCAAGCTGTCTTAAGAACAGCACTTCATAAATCGCTAGCATGCTTAAATGTTTCATAATGAAATGTTTTAAAAAAAGTTAAAGAAAGTTATTGACTCTAGTGCTTCAGCGTGGTATATTATTAAAGTCGCCAAAACAAAACGGCGAACGAAACAAAAAGTTCTTTGAAAACTGAACAAAAGAAATAGGTAAGGAATTAAGAATTAATTCCGTCAGTTTTAAAATCGAGCAAGAC
>NZ_JARUHH010000022.1:0-48434 GCF_043558025.1 Fictibacillus sp. UD | reverse complement strand
TATCCAAAGAATATTTAGTCATAAAAAAAATGCACCTCCAATTGTTAGTTGTGTCTAACAATTGGGGTGCAGTTCACTTCGAGGTGCTTTTTTATTTTGCTCTTTTCTAAAAGATTGTTGCTTTCAAATGTTGTCTTCTATGTTCAATGATTGTAGTGCAAGGTGCGAGACTCCTGCGGGACAGGCGGGCAGGCGAGACACTTAAGAGTGAAACGTCCAAATGTGGCTCACCGCCTGCCCCGCGGAAAGCGAGCAGCCTGGAACGGAAATCATTTACTTCCAAAAGCAACAACGTTTGCGAAAACAGCCTTTTATTTATATATTTGGAGATGTTCGATCAAAACGTCTTTTAATGAAGTTTCAAAATATACAGGCCAATCCACATCCAGTGAATTCAGCTGCCGAGCGTGTTTAGGCTTAACGCCAATAATTTTAACGGGTTTTCCATTCATATAATGAAGCATCCGAAATAGCTCGCTTAATTTTTGTACGCCGCTTTCATCCATTTCGCCAGTGGCTGACAAGTCGAAAAAGATTTCTTCAAACTGACCTTCATAAGCAACTTTTAGGGCATTCCCTGTAACAGTGATCATTTTACTTTCTGTTATGTCTCCGAATAACGGAACAAATGCCATCTTTTCAGAAATTGGAATAAATGGACCTGATAACTCATCAAGACGTTTCATCGCATCTTCTAACGCTTCTTTTTTCTCAAAAAGTTCAAAGTCAGTGGAGGATAGCCGCATTCTAAGTTCCAGTAGCTTTTCCTCAAGTCCTTGCACATGTTTGCCTGTTGGTATAAACACAACGTGTGCAAATTCTTCCTCCCACGAAATGGAAACATCACACAGAAGGAAAGGCTGATCCTTGGCCTTAATATTGGCTTCAAATGTTTTTTCACCGCTAAAAGGCATCATAAACTTCATTAGTTTGTTATGACTCTCTTCATCAAAACAATCACGAATAGTATCTACTTGCATACCTAACAGGTCAGCAGCTCTTGAAGATTTGATAAGAATAACGCCATCTTTATTTATTTTTACGTAAGGTACTGGTAATACACAGCTCATCTTTAGGCGTTGATCCTCTCTTCTATATACTCATCCAGCCATTGTTCTGCCTGTTGGAGGTTTTTAATTATGATTCCTTGGTTGTTAACATATGGATCTAAATCATACTTTTCCGTAAGTCTTCCACCCACTAAAATGGCCGGCTTATTAGGAAGAGCTGACAGAGTTCGAACATAGTTTTTAAGCACAGGCAGATTGTATACAATGGATACCGAGAGTCCGATGACTTCTGGTTTCCATTGCAGAGCAGATTTCAGTGCATATTCTAGAGGAAGGCTTGCTCCGTAGTATTTTGTTTCCCAGCCCTTTTCTTCAAAGATACTATTTATCATTTTAATTCCAAGATAATGCTGTTCACCTTGCAAGCACAGAAACATCGCTTTTTTTTCGCGTTTTGTTTCATCCGCTGACACTTGAAAGAGCCTGGAAAGAACAAAATCACAAACTCCTGTTGCTAAATGTTCATCTGCAACAGAAATCTCATTATTTTCCCAGAGGTCTCCAATCATGTACATTGCAGGAGTAAACAGGTCTCGAAATAAAACCATGCGATTTTGATCAGGCTGCTGTTTAATGAAACGCAATGCTTCAGCATGATTGCCTTCTAAAAACAGCCGAGCCAGTTTTTCCGCTTCTGAAATAGCCATGGTTGGACCCTCTCCTTTGTCTAATGCGCTGCTGATTTTTCACTCAGAACATGATTCGCTTGATTTAAATAGTCAATATAAATACCAATACGGGTATTTTCTTGCGTATGTTTTTGCTGTTCATCTCGCAAAACATCTATAATAAAGTTGAAATTATCCATTAGTAGTTCTACACTCATCCCGAACTTTTGCAAAATACCGTTCAACCAAACAGCGTACTCTGTAAAGAAAGTACTGTTGTCCAATTCGTATGCTGTTTCTAGATGCTTGAAGTGGTGATGATTATCTTCAATGCATTTCGCTCTGCCTTTATCACCATATCGTTCAACAAGTGTAGGATCTTTTTCGTAAATTTTCTCAGTTACTCTTTCTACCATAGCATTTATGTCAAATTCCGTCATTTGGCAACCACCTTATATTGTTTTACAGTTGGTACGACAGCCGCCAATTCTTTATCTGGATATTTCTTCTCTAGATCATGAATCTTTTTGAATTCTTCACTTCTTACCCATTTCAAATAATCTTCTTTTGTAGAAAATATGAGCTGCACGGTAAGCTCACCCGCTCTTTTATCATTTTGCAATAATAAGAAGTCTACAAAGCCATCTGCTTCGTCAACAGATCTTGAGCGGTTTTTATATATATTGATTACTTCTTCTGCTTTATCATTTGGAACAGCAAATGTTGAAAAAACGGTGTACACGAAACATCACCTCTTAGATGTATTTTAACAATACCAATTATTTATCTCATAAAAGATTCAATAACGATTTCTTTTTTCCTGCTAGTAAATCTGCTAAGCAGCATCTTTTAATTGAACCACCCATACTACAGGAAGAATCATTGGAAGTCGAGCTTAAAGAAAAAAACACCGGCAGGAACACCAGTGCTTCTAATACAAGTCAAACATATTCACTTCGTGTTTTGTCTGTTTTAAATAGGTAAACAACTGTGCTCTATGATGAAAAGCATGCGTTACAATTTCCACGAGCCACTTTGCCTGTGTGGCGCCTTTTTCTGCATAAAACGCTTTTGTTTCTTTTCGCAGAAAATCCTCTTCTGAAAGTGATAAAAAGTACGATTTAACCAAATGGTACCCTTCCTCTAAAACATGCGTCAGTTCGGCTACATTTCCAGCAGATAACTTTTTTTCCAGCTGACGAACTTCATCTTCTGTTTTCTCTTGCAGAATGGCTAGATCTATATGCGGGATTTGAACTAAGTGGTTAGCAAGTTCTAAGAAAGAACGCATATTTTCAGCCGGACGAAATTCATACACAGAAGGATTCGCTTTCTTTAATAGACCATTCGTCGTTCGTACAACAACATATAGTTCTTCCAATAAAGTCTCAGTTAAGGAAACAGTCGCATTCATTTCTTCTTCCTCCTGTTATGTATAATCACTTCATCTATAATGTTCTTCAGCTTAACTGTTTTTTCCTTCGAATAATCCAGCAGATATCTCTTTTTGTACCGAAATGTCAGTTAAAGAGGCTTCTGTGTTCTCTTCACAGATCAGAAGCATATCATAATAAGCACTCATAAAGACTTTTACGATAAAAGGGTCATACATTTTCCCTGATTGATTTTCGATCTCTTTTTTTGCTTCCCATGGGGTCATCCCTCTGCGGTAGGCACGGTTGCTTGTCATTGCATCAAAAGAATCGGCAACTGCTAAAATTCGAGAGTAAATGGGTATATCTTGTCCTGCTATTTGATAAGGATAACCACGGCCATCGTACCTTTCATGATGATGAAGAATTCCCGTCAGCACTCGTTCAGAATAACCGAACGACCTAGCTAGCAGCATACCGTCAACAGGATGTTTTTTCATGATTTCGTATTCTTCTTCTGTAAGCTTACCGTTTTTCATAAGTACAGCATCAGGCGTTGAAATCTTTCCGATATCATGAATCAGCGCGGTTAATTCCAGCTCGTTCAGATCAACTTCTTTAAAAGAGCCGTGTTTAGCAAGCATCATAGAATAAAGAGCTACCCTTTTAGAATGCCCTTGCGTATATACATCCTTCGCTTCAACTGCTAAAGAAAATGCTTTTACCCCTTGCTGAATCGCCTCTTTTTCTGCTACAGACTGATAGACGACCTTCTGAGCCATAAATAGAAGAAGGCAAAAGACGATGTAAATCGATATGAAAGCAAGATAGTCACTTAGCGATTCTTTCGCTAGCAGCAGATACGTCAACAACCCGCCAATACTTGAAACATAGTATAGTCTTTTATCATTTAATAAAAGCGCAGAGACGGGTAAAAAGAAATACGCCGCTTGCACAATTGGATAAGGAACAAAGAAATACGATAGTGAAACGATATAGACACTGCACAGAACAAAGACTAATTTCGTCCATTGTTCCTGCAATTGATTAATGCCCCATGCTGGTAGATATCCGATAAGAAATAAGAAAATAAAAAGAAAAAAGTGCTCCATTCGTTCTATAAAAAAATGATGGAGAGCCTGAATGAAGGCACTCCCAATAATAAATAGTTGAGCTAGTTTAATATTACGTATCATGTATGAAACTCCGACTGTCGAATTTTGTAATTTAATGTAATTATATACTATAAATGGTCATTATCCTATAGTTTGTTGATATTTTCTAACCCTAAGGAGCAAGGGCTCACCAACTAGCTTCAGTTTCACACAAGAACGAACGATTCGCGCGCACATCCCTGCAACCCTTCAAAACACGATTCACAGGTCTAGTTTATACAAATAAAAAGCTCATTTTTAAAGGATTGTTGCTTTCAAACCTCATTTTTTATTTTCTTCTATGACAGTTGATTGGAGTGCAAGGTGGGAGATCCTCGAAAATTAAACTTCAAATTTTCTTCGTGCGATTTGTCGCTGCCGTAGCCTTCCTTGTCCTGCGGGACAGGCTGGCGGGTGAGACACTTAAGAGTGAAACGTACGAATGTGGCTCACCGCCTGCCCCGTGGAAAGCGAGTACCTGGAACGGAAATCAACCACTTTCATTACGAAAACAGTCAAATAAAAAAACCGCCTAATGACGGTTTATTTCACGTAACTGCGAGCTACATGTCTCATTTTTCTATGTTTTTGTTTTTGGCTGCGCATGCGTAAAATCACAAGAAAAGCTAGTAACAAAAGCAATCCAGAATACAAGAATATGCTTGCTTTAACAATCTTCTGCATAAATGATGAATCTACTTCCTCAACCGCTTCACTCTCTGCTGCTGCCGGCGCTTCTTTTTTCTTTTCCTTAAAAAGCGTGTGAGTCAGCAGCAAGTTTCCGCTCGAATCCTTCAGTTGCAATTCACCATCAGCAGTAACGTTCTGAATCGGTTTTTCTCCCTTAGGCAAAGTAACGGTTAAGTCGTCTTTTAGTTCATATATTTTTCCGTTTTCCGCTTCAATCTTTTCTCCAGCAGAGAGCGTTTGTCGTTCAAAGTTTGCAAATCCATAGTCGCCGATCGCCATTGTATCCCAATAAGCAGCACGGCTTGTTGGAGCTTTTAGCGTGACAATAATCACATCCATATTATCACGCGAAACAGCTGTAACAAGAGTATGTTTGGATTCATCAACATACCCATTCTTTACACCTACTGTTCCTGGATAGTCCCACAATAATTGGTGGTGGTTTCGTAAAGTCGTGTCCCATCCTTCACCTACCCAAGGCAATTCTTTTGTAGCTACGATTTCACGAAAGACATCATTTTTCATCGCATACTGAGTAATCTTCGCCATATCTTCAGCTGTCGTATAATGTTCTACATCAAACAGTCCATTTGGATTAACAAAATGAGTGTTATCTGCTCCTACTTTTTTAGCAAATTCATTCATTTCATCTGCAAACGAAGCTACATCACCAGCTACATATTCCGCAATCGCAATTGCTGCGTCGTTTCCTGAATTGATCAGCAATCCTTGCACAAGTTTCTTTAATGGCACGTGTTCTCCTTCAAGAAGATATACACGCGTTCCATCAGCTTTAACTGCCTCACTGCTAACAATAACGGAATCATCTAAGTTGCCTGATTCTATAGCCAGAATGCCTGTAACGATTTTTGTAATACTCGCTGGATACATTTGTTCTGAGCTATTTTTTTGATATAAAATATCTCCTGTTTTAGCATCAATCATTACGGCGCTTTCGCTTTTTATTTCTGGTGTGTTCTCACCCGCTGCTTGTACAAACTGAGTCTGCATCAGCATAACAAGTGAAAGAACAAGAAAAAGGCTTAGTTTTTTCATTTCTTTCCGCTCCCGTTAGTCATTTAATCTTCATAACTCTTCGTATGATTTATCTTTTCTTTTGTGGTTGAAATCAAAATGAAATACAGTTAATTGTCGCCATAAAAAAACAGGCGTTTTTATCAATTGATACCGTTCGACAAAATTCGCCTGTTTCCTCTTATTTATCGTACATTTTCACAGTTTTTTTAGTCAAAATGCTTCTTATTTTTCTTTCCTGTTAATAAATCTCCAGTCCAGCCCTTCATACGTAACCACAGATAAATAGCTAGTGTAGATGCTACAATTAGAATCATGGCATACAGATAGCCTAGTTTCCACTCAAGCTCTGGCATGTTTTTAAAGTTCATTCCCCAAATTGCCCCGATCGCCATCGCAGGGGTGAATATGACAGTAAACACCGTCAGCGTCTTCATGATCTCATTACCGCGATGTGAGGAGAGAACCTCTTCTAAGTTTAATAAAGTGTCGATATCCTGCCTGTAATGAGAGAGAAGCGTTGTTGTACGATCGATTCGTGTTTCAATCCTCTTGTAAGCCGTCGTTTCCGTGATTTCATCAAGAAATGCTTCTTTTATGGCCAACTGTGTTTCATGAACAGGAAGCGTTAAGTCACTCCAGTTAATCAGTTCGATACGGCGATCGTAAATACTGTTCAATAATGTTGTATGGTTATTTTGCTGTACATCTCTTTGAAGTTCCTTAAGTTTGAACTCTAATTCGTCTATACCGTCCAGGAAATGGTTTATCAACTCACCTAACAAAATTAAAAAACCTTCTACTGGTGTCTTTTCCTCTAAAATCAAATGATCACATGACTCCCTGTAATCGCCCTCTATTCGAGCAAGGTCCAGTCCTACCGTGATAAGAGATTTTCGTCTTATATAAAAATGAAAGATTTCAAAGTCAGATTGATTCTCAGGGTCTTGTTTGTATGTTAAAGAACCTCTAACTATCGGCTCGCCATTGTCCTCTTTTTCAATGCGTAAATAATTAACTTTTTCATTCTGGATATTCGTAAGCCAATTCTTACAGCCTTTGTTGTTCGATATTAGTTGATGAATGGTATCATTATGGCAATCATGACGGTACCATTTCCAATCATATACACTTGTCTGTTCCATCTCTTGATCCATCCTTTATTTTATCTATATTTTTTCATATATTTATACAACCGTATAATCCTTTGCGCCTTTCTGCCTCAACCATTTCAGTGAAAACTGCATCATTTCCGGATGGTTTTGCTTAGGATTCTTCGTATACAACCAAATCGATCCTGTTTTTTCCGTTGTCATTACCTTTAATAAGCCAATTGCAGCTAATTCTGTACCATCTTTTAAAATCACGACAGCCGTGTCGTCACGATCTTCTATATAGGTAGAAAGAGATTTTTGATATTCAGGTGCGTCTTTACACCAATCCAGTAAACTTTGAAGATCCTCTTTTGTAGCGAAAACTGGTTTCACTTCAATCCTCCTCCAAATAGATTTCCCTTTCGGTAACAAGGTAAACCTTAAGTTAGATTCTCAGACTGAGACAAGTAACTGCACAACAATACCCGGTCTTCTGGAAACGACAAAGTAAGGGTGTCTAACTCCTCCAAGGATACCCATCTTATATCGTAAATTAAACCATCTGGATCTTGAATTACCGGGGATCCGCTGATCATTTCAGCAGAAAAGTATTGCACCTTGTAATGGATGCCTTGTGAGATCCCCTCTTTACTATGTAGTTTCTGGATAATCTTTACCACATAACCCGTCTCTTCCCACACTTCACGAATACAGCATGCCTCAAGACTTTCGTTTCCTTCTCTTCCGCCAGACGGCACGCTCCACCTTTTTTCCTCTTGAGGTAATCCTTGCAGGACCATTAACATCTTCCCATCATGCACACAAATACAGCTTGCACCTTCCCACTTCATCTAATCTCCCCCTTTTCATGTTACTTTCTTAAGGCAATAAAAAAATCCTGTGCAGCAACACAGGATTCTTCAACAATTATATGACTTTAGACTGATCTGCTACTTTTTGGGTATTAATGATTCTACGGTTACAATGGTCCCAAATATATAGCGTTTTGCTATTTTGTTCTAAAAGTGACAGAGAATCATTTGTGCATTCAACGATCTTTGAATGAGGAATTTCATGTTCCTTCTGTTCTCCTGTCTTCATATCAATATATACAATTCGCTCGCTCTTACCCGTCGCCAGATCCAGCTCATAAACAAGCAGGTGGTCGTCTACCTGATATAGTGCACGAGGTGAGATAGATAATTTATATTCTGTAACAACTTTGTCCTTTTCATTTAACACCATGATTTTCTTAGGATCTCCGTATAGTACAGGTGCACCGGAAACGTACACGAGATTCTCATGGCATAAAATATCAGTTGGTGCCATGTTGTTTCCAAGGTTGATGCGTTTTTTCTTGCCATTGCGGATGATATAAAGAACCGCTTGATCTTCTTCTACAATATAAGAAGAAATGTACAGAACATCTTGGTTCATCTCAACTTCCCACAGGTATCCGTTCACTTTCCATTCTTTCAAGAGTTCAGGTTCATTTTTAGAAAAAATTAATACTGAGCCTTTTGAACCATCACCCTCACAAGCTACAACGACACATGATTCAAATTCATAAAAGTTAGGTTGCCCCTTAACGATTTGAGATTTTAAGCAGCCGTTCTTATAGTCAAAAATGAAGAGCTTATAATCCTTGGATTGATCTTCTACCTTTTTGGAGAACCAGTAATTTTTCTGTTTGTCCATGAATACATCGGAGTAGGTAAAAGCACCTTCCTCATTTCTTACTACACTTCCGGCCTGTTCAGGATCACGTGAGACGTACAGCGATTCATTCTTCTCTGCAGCTCGTGATGATAATTTATACATTTTAGCCATTGTACTCTCTCCCTTCATATTTGACGCCGGCCCCATGCTGACATAGGATTTATGTAAAACGTTTTTTCAAAATTATCAATTTCTAGCAAAAACTTTGTATTTTCTGTTATATTTATCTTATCAAACAATCCGTTTATTCTGTATTGGGAAAAATAGTAGGATAGATACTTGTTTATTGGGGGTCTTGCATGACAATTTTCCCAAGTTCTGAAAGGGGGATTTTATGGTCGGTCAACGAATAAGATATTATAGGAAAACCAAAGGCCTAACCCAAGAAGAGCTGGCACAGGGAATTTGCTCTGTCTCATACTTGAGTAAAATTGAGAAAGGGGACGCCAAATCAAGCGAAGAAGTCATTAACATGCTTTGTGAACGTCTAGGTATTTCGCCTGAGGAAGTGGATGAGAGTAAGATCCTCGAGATGCTAAACGAGTGGAATATGATGATGGTTAATAGGCAGTTTGAAGAGGCGATAAATTTTTTTCCTAAAGTTGAAAGTAAAATTGATCATGTTACACATCCTGAGATAATGATTACTTTTAATCTATATTTAGCAAAGTATTATATGGTAAAAGATTTACCCGAATTAGAAAAAGCAAATTTAGCTTTAGAAAAAGTGAAAAAGGTTTTTGACCAACTGACTCAAGATCAAAAATTTAATTATTTCTTACTACAAGGTATGCACTATAATTATAGCGAGAAATACAATGACGCACTTCAATTTCTAAAATTAGCTGAAGGAGAGTTGGGTAAAAGTTTAAATATTATAGAAACCGAGATAGCAATTTTATATTACTTATTAGCACTTACTTATAATTTTTTAATGAGAATAAATTCGGTTACTACTTATGCTTTTAAAGCTATTTCAATATTTGACAAGGAATATAATTACAGCAGAAGTGCCGACTGCCAGGTACTATTAGCTATTAGTTATAGACGAGCTAAAAATTACGATTTAGCAGAATACCATTTAAACAATGCTCTTAAGTACTCCAAGTCATTTAAAGATGAATTTATGAGTGGTGTTATCTACCATAATTTAGGTTATGTAACATCGTGCAAAAATGAACACCTTAAGGCGATAGATTACTTTAAAAAAAGTCTTGAATATCGAAACAGTCAAACCAAGAAAAGAAAAGCATTAACATTATTTTTGCTTGCTACTGAATACTTAAAACTTAAAGATTATAAACGTGCTGAAGAATATGTAGAAGAAGGATATAAATATTCTAATAATGATTTAGAAGTATATTATCATCTAAAGGTTCTTCAATACCAAATAAATGAAAACTACGATGCGAAGTTCGAATCTTTAATTAGTAAAGACGTTATTAGTTTTTTTGAAAACAGAAGTAACTGGGAATATGTAGCGAAGTATTCAGAATTGCTAGCTGATGTTTATTTTGACCAAGCACTCTATAAAAAAGCTAGCACATATTATCGAATTGCAAATAACGCAAGGAAAAATATAGTATAATACTAGGAGGAAAAAAAATGAAGAAACTAGTGGTTCTAACTCTTGCACTAGGTTTAGTTCTCTCATCGAACATGAGTTCATCTTTTACTTTTGACGATTCACCTAAAATTAATAAGGTACAATTATCTTTTGATGATTCACCCACTATTAGAAAATCTTCCAAACTAGCTTTTGATGATTCACCTACTATTAGAAAATTTTCTAAATTAGCTTTTGATGATTCACCTACTATTAGAAAATTTTCCAAACTAGCCTTTGATGATTCACCTACTATTAGAAGTAGTTCTAATTTAGCATTTGACGATAGTCCTACAATTAGAAGCGCTAAATATACAAATTCTTTATAAAATCACTTGTTAGAAAACCCCCAGTTCAATTTTGAACTGGGGGTTTTTCTATGCCCTTATCACTACCTTCGTTCCAATCGGCACAATTTTAGATAGTTCCAATACGTGGTTGTTTTGCATGCGCACACAACCTTTGGATACGTTTTTTCCTATGGACGATGGGTTGTCTGTGCCATGTATACCATAGTGCGGCCGTGAGAGCCCCATCCACATCACTCCAAATGGGCCACCTGGATTAGGCGCTTTATTGATAATGGTATATGTTCCAGTCGGTGTAGGTGTCAGCAATTTCCCCACTCCAATGGGATAGCGTTTAATGACTTTCCCATCTTTTACGAGGGCGAGTCTTTTTCTTGCTGTTGAAATATAGATCTCATAAGGCATCGTCATACCTCCCGCTTTAGCTTATGCAGGACAAGTAAGAAATGCCTCTTATTTGATTGTAACGAAACAATGTTCACTATGTGACGCAGGTATTCTCCCGGTTGCCTCAAGGAAGCTTTCCGCTGTTGTTAATCCTACATGCTTAAACGTCTTCTGCAGTGTTTTTTGTTTATCTTCTTTCCCATCAGGCAGTTCGTTTAAAAATACCTCAAAGCTTCCAAACTTCTTAACTATGTCGTTTACCCTTTTAGCGTTCTCAATCGTCGCTTCAATCTTTTTTCTATGCCTAACGATTCCTGCGTCTGCTAGTAATTGCTTAATATCCTCTTCTTCAAACAGCATTACCTTTTTTATTTCAAACTCTAAGAATGCTTTTCTGAAATTCTCCCGTTTGTGAAGAATTGTTTTCCAGCTTAAACCGGACTGGAACAACTCTAACGTTAAGCATTCGAAAAGCTTATTGTCCCCGACAACCCATTTTCCCCATTCGTTATCATGGTACTGCTGCAGCATCTCACTCTCTTCACTCCACTTGCATCGGTTCATTGAACATACTCCTTTATAAAATAATAAAAAGCGCAGCGGGGCTGCACTTTTTTATTGAGTCGCCCGCATTTCAGAAAACGGGTAAATGACTACTTCTGAACGTCCTTCAATTGAATTTAATTCAATCAAACCTAGACCGTTTCGCGAATCCATACTGTTTAGGCGATTATCACCCATTACGAACGCTTTGCCTTTTGGCACTTTTATCGGACCAAAATCTTCCGTTAAGTACACTCCCAGGTTTTTCGCTTCCGACTTATTTTCCTGCAGGTACGATTCTTGTACTTTTTTATCGTTTACGTAGAGATCGTCACTCTTCATTTGAATGATATCTCCTTCTACTCCGATTATCCGTTTCACATAACGTTTATCATCACCTTTTATTATGACGATCTCACCCTTTTTCGGTTCAGAGAAGGCGTAAACGATTTTATTAACGTATAACTTTTCCTGATCGTGCAATGTAGGTGACATGGAAGCTCCTTCTACCATGTACGGGGCAAAGAAATAGGCTTTTGTAACAAAAACAAAGACTAATGCAAACCCGATGGCTTTGAACCAACTAATCCATTCACTTTTCTGCTTTGTTTCTTTTTCCTGTTCAATCATATCTTTATTCACCTCGGCGACACGATTTCAATTTTTATTCGATCTGGATCTTCAAAGAATAATGCGTAATGACTTTCTCCCCCTGCAAAAGGGAACTTATCTTCATATAAAAAGGAAATATTTCTCTTCTTCAATTGTACACGAAGTTGCTCTATTTGGGCACGTGATTTAGCCCAAAAGGCCAGGTGATTAAGTCCTGAACGCTTCCGATGGAAAGGTATTTCTTTATAATGGTCCTCTGTTTGTGTAAATACGAGATAGGCAGTTCCGTTTTTGTAACTAAAGCCTTTCTCCCATTGCTGAAAAAGAGAATAATTTAATTCTGGCATCAGCCAATCATAAAAGGCTCTTGTCTCTGTCAAATTATGAACATTTATTTCTATATGATGAAATCCTTCTGGGGTTGTCATTTTTCTTTTCTCCTGCTACTTATTAAATCTATCAAACGCTAAACACTTTGCTATGGTTAAAATGTTTATAAGAATTCTTTTACGCTCTCTATTAATCATTTCCTGCAAGAAGTATTATTTATTTTTATGATTATTTATTTTTAATAAAATCCATCCTTTATATCTGTTGTTACTCTAATTGCACTGCTGATTGCAACAATTAAAAAAGTCCAAAATTGAATGCTCAGCCATTCATTTCTATAGAAAACACAATACACCAGACCTAAGAAGGCTGCCAGGAAAAGCAGTATGTCAAAAATAAACACTACCTTTCTTTTCATCGTTTACCTCACCTCAAAACTGTTGTTCAAAAGTTAACCCTCTTTTATAATAATTCATAAGAATACAAAGGTGGGAATATCTTGAAGCTTCTTTTTGCATACTTTACCGATATTCACGGAAATATAGATGCCTTACAAGCGGTGGTTGATGATGCTATCAAAATGGGTGCAAGGCGCTTTATTTGTGGAGGCGATATGATAGGAATTGGACCTTTTACGAACGAAGTGTTAGAGCTTTTGTTTAACCTTCCCTCTGTTGATATGGTTATAGGTAATCATGACGAGGCGGTTCTTTCATTAAAGTTTGGTCTTCCTTATCCAGAAAGCCATTTCCATGCTAAGAAACATCATCAGTGGATTGCAAATCATCTTGAAGATAGATATGCTAACAAACTGCACAAACTTCCTCGTGAACTGAAGTTTGTGCAGGAGAATATTCGGTTTCTTATTACCCATTATCCTTTTAAAAGAGGAAAAAAGGAATCTCCCATTTCCGAAGATCCCTTTATGCCAATTATTAGCCAACCCGATACTAAATCTATGCATGCTCTTTTTGGGCACTCGCTTCCCTATGACTTTATAGGATTTGGGCACCATCATATCGTTCATGATTTTAAAATTGATCAAACACATTTTGTGAATCCTGGGGCTTTAGGATGTAATGCGCAGGCTGAAGCTCGTTATGCACTTGTTTATGAAGAAGATCAAAAGATTCTTGTTGAATATAATTCTGTACCTTATGACCGGACAAATCTATTTAAAGCTTATAGAGAGCTTCAAGTTCCGGATGGGGCATTTTTAATGAAAGCTTTTCATAGTTAGAGATCTTTTACCGGCTTATATCCTTCTGAACCTGAAGGGAGAAGTTCGATTAGCGGCCACACTGAACAAAAATCGTCTCCTGGACCAAAAATACTTTTTGCAACATGATAGATGTTATTCTGACTATCTTTTCTAAATGTTGAAACGCCAGGGTACTTTACTCCATCTTTCTCAAATCCTAAATCTTTTTTGAACGTATTCTCTTTTGTTGAAATCATAGGGAATGTCCATCCTCGTTCCATAGCAACACGGGTTTGCACTTCCGGAACGTCTGGAGAAGAGAGATAGAATGGGGCTTTTCGCTTAATGTGATGGTATACACCGCTAAAACCATCTGCCCACATCGTACAATAAGAACAGCTCTGTCCCATGTTATGAATAATCATTAATTCGTCACTTTCCCCAAACAAGTCCAGCAGCGTTACGGTTGAGTTGTTTGAATTCAAGAAATGATAATTTTCCACCTGCTGTTGAGGTACGGTTTTCTTTAGCTCTATCAGTTTAGCCTTTTTCTCAAAAATTTCTTTTTCTAGTAACTCAATCTCTTTTTCCGTTTCGTAAACAATCATTTTTCACCCTCCCCAAATAATTCTTCTACCTTCCAATTCTATATTTCTATCCAGAACCCTTTTCATAAGAAAAACCCTCATTTTAGCTAATCGAGGGTTTAGTAGTACATATAAATTCTATTTCTTCATCATCCGGACCTTCATAAAAAACCGTACTCCATCCGTTTGGAAGTTCATAAGGTCCTTCTATTGGTGTTACTCCTGCTTGTTTCAGCTCATTGATTTTTTCTGTTACAGAGGTAACGCTAAATGCGATATGCGTTGCAGCATGATTAACCGCTGCTGCATGTATGAGTTCAATCTGAAATCCTTCTCCTTTTAAAAAGAGCAGCTCCGTATCATTCCAGGTCAGCTTTTCTTTTGCTGTAACGGGTAAGATCAACTCATAAAATCCACTAGACCGCTTCATGTCACTTACGTATATTCCCACATGATGCAACATAACAAGTTCCTACAAAATGAGATTCATATCGCCAAACTCGTGCCAGAGATAGCGTTGATGAATGGCATCGGTATAAGCGCTATACAGTTTTTCACGATCCACAAATGCCGACAGCAGCTGAAGATGACTCGCTTCTGGTTCATGCATGCCAGTAATTAAGCCATCACACACTTGTAGTTTCGTGTTTTCAGTAATGTATAGGTTGGTCCAACCGCTTGCTGCCTGCAGCATTCCTTTTTCAATAGCGACGGTTTCTAAAGTCCTTACGACCGTTGTGCCTACTGCGATGATCCTGCCACCTGCATTCTTCGTTTCTAGAATAAGCTCAGCTGTTTCTTTTGGCACTTCATAGTTTTCAAAGTTCTTATCAGGTTCTTTATGCCACTTGTCATCTAGCAGGTAACTAAGTCCCGTGTGAAGCGTAATGTATGCAATCTTCACTCCCTTTTTCTGCAGACGGAACAGAAGCTCCCAGCTAAATGCGCGACCAGCAGAAGGCATCTCCACTGAACCTGGTATTGTGGCAAAAACCGTTTGATAGTAATCTAGATTCCAAGGTTCCTGAATGTACTCGTATCTTACCGGCTCTCCTAAATCATATATCTGGTCAAAAAGTGAGGAGCAGCATAGATTAAAAGCTAGTGAAACAAAAGGTGTATCATCGGACTGCTCAATAATAGTCGCTGTTAGAGTGGGCGAAAAGCGAATCACGTCATCCTTCTTTACGTTTCCGCTTACCGGGAGCGCTTCCCATATGGATTCATTTTTCCTGTGAGCAAGTCTGATCTCCACCTCAGATCCGTCCAGTTCTTTCTTACTTTTTAAAACCGCTGGAACGGTGCGGCTTGCATTAAGGACAAGCAGGTCCCCTTTCTTCAAAAAACGATCCAACTGATAAAACTGCGTGTGATTGGTTTGCCCTGTTGTTTTGTTGAGCACCATCATTTTCACATAATCTCTGCGTAACCCACGTCTTTCTGGCGGCTGCTTTGCATTTAGTTCATCAGGAAGTTCAAACTTCATGGCAGATTGCATTAGAATTCACTCCCCTCTAATTGAAAGGACTGTGCCTCAAAACGCTTCCCTGTAATATGAGATGATGCGTCTGATGCTAAGTAGCCAAATACTGCTGTAATCTCTTCTGGCTTTGCAAGCTCGTAATCGCAGTCTGGTACAGCAAGCCTATGCATATCAGTATCAATTTCTCCAGGATCGACCATATTGACACGTACGCCTGACTCACCCACTTCGTCTGCCCACGTTTCTGTTAGTCCTTCAAGTGCAAATTTTGAGATGCCGTAAGCACCCCACCCCGCATATCCTGTAGCCCCAGCTTCTGAGGTGATATTGATGATGCTGCCTTTCTGTTTTTGAAGCATGATTGGAAGCACTCTTCTTGTCACGAGAAACGGTCCGATCGTGTTTACGCGGAGAACTTCTTCAAAGTCCTGCTCTGGATAATCAAGTAAGTAAGGCATAGGGCTAGGTCCTAGAATTGAAGCATTATTGATCAAAACATCTATTTTGCCAAAATACTCTTCTGTCAGTGCAACAAACCGCTCTACATCTTTTGCTTTAGACATATCTGCTCGTATTGCTAAAACATCCGCCCCCAGCTTCTCCGCTTCTTTTTTTATTTTACCTATGACCTCTTCATTTCTTGAACAAATCGCTAAGTTATATCCTTCACGTGCAAAATAGTGTGTAAGGGCTTTCCCTAAACCTTTTGATGCTCCTGTAATCATTGCTACTTTTTTCATGTTTGTTCCTCCTCGAAATCATCCATTATTCTTTATCATATACTTTTTATACATTTTTGTTTACTAAGTATCTTAATTATAGTTTTAAGAAATTTGTTTCGTCAATCTCTTTGTTTCACAAATTTTTCGACAAATTTCCCGGAAAATAAAAAAACCTTTGCCTCAGCAAAGGTTTACTTAAGTCGAAACGACGCTCCATCTATTATTTCGACATCTGATCTTTTCTTTATTTCTCTCATGAGTTGAAAAAGAGCTAAATCCTTTTTCTTTGATTCGATCATGCAGTGCATCTCGTCAACACTGCCTTTTACTTCTTTTAAAAAGTCAAAGAACATTTCCACATCCACAAAGTCTGCGTGATTTCTAAATTGTTTCTCACTCTTTGGACTGGATATATGCATCTTTAACGGAAGTGGTGAACGTTTCCATGTATCCACTACACGAGGCCAGTGCTGTACCCAGTTTTCATCCTGATGAAAAGCCAAATGATGATGGTAATCAAATACAAGTGGAATTTGGAGCTTTTCACAAAGATATAGAGCGTCAGCCATTGAAAAAGACGTATCATCATTCTCAAGCATGATCATTTTTTGAATGGATAAAGGGACACTTCCCCAATTCTGTACAAACCTTTCAAGGGCTACATCTGTTTCCTTATAATTTCCGCCGACGTGCATCACGCATCGATGTTCTGTGTCGATGTCCATATTTTTTAATAGTTTATAGTGAAGCTGCAAAGTTTTGAGAGAGTTTTTTAAAACCTCTTTTTTCGGAGAATTGATCAGTACGAAATGGTCGGGATGAAAATCCAGTCTCATGTTATGCTGTTTTGCGTACTGTCCCATTTCATGAAGTGCATCCGTTAAAGGACTAATATAATCCCAATCCAGCAGTTCACTATGATTCGCCAGTGGAATGATGCGGGATGTCATGCGGTAAAAGGTAACATCATTTGCCACTGCATGCTTTAAAACCCTGAGTGTATTGGTTATATTGGCAAGCGATATGCGCTCTAGTTTCCTTAAACCCGCCTCTCTATTTTGAAGCTGGCTGAATTGTTTATACGTCATCGTTTTTGATGGAGAAGCATTTTGCAGTTCCATACTCATCGCTACAAATCCAAGTTTAATAATGGTCATCTGTTACACCTCTTTTTCATCGTTAACAGTATGACCCTTTTGAGGCGGAATCTAACCAAACCAGACCAATAAAAAACCACCCAAATGCAATGTTTCAGCACTTTAGGTGGTCTCATTATAAAACGATTAAGCCGCTTTCTCAGCCTGCTTTCTCTTTTTACGTCTAAATAGATTTCCAATGTTAGCTAGCATTTCATAGATTACAGGCACAACAACGAGTGTCAGAAGGGTCGATACCGACAAACCGCCGATAACCACGATTGCCAAGCTCTTTGATACAAGACTGCCGCTTTCTTCGCCAAACATCAATGGAAGCATCGCACAAATCGTTGCAACTGCAGTCATCAATATAGGACGCAAACGGGTTGATCCCGCTTCTAGAATGGATTCTCTCACACTTAATCCTTTTTCACGCTGCTGCTGAACGCGGTCAATGAACACGATCGCATTCGTTACAACGATACCGATCAGCATAAGAGCACCAATCAGGGAGGAAATATCAACTGGTATGCGAGTAATAACGAGTGCTAAAACGGCACCAACTGCCGCGAATGGGAGCGAGAAAAGGATCGCAAACGGTGCGCGTGCCTGGCCGAATGTGATAACCATGATTAAGTAAACGATCAGAATAGCAGCACCCATCGTTAAGAATAGGTCCATAAACTGTTCATTCATCTCTTCACCCACTCCGCCTAATGCAACTGAAACACCCGCTGGTTTTTCAAGCTCCTTTAGAATAGCGGCAACATCCGCATTTACTTTCTTAACGTTTTTATCTGTGATGGTTCCTGTAACTTGCAAATATTCTTTACCGTCTTTACGGAAAATTTGTGATTTTGCAGGTCGAAGCTCTAAATCTGCTACATCTTTTAATAGCAAAGGTCCTTTTACAGGTGATAGAATTGTCGTTTTCAATAAATCGTCCCGATTCGTCACGCTGCTTAGATCGTAACTCATCATTACGGGAAGTTTGATTTCATCGATTGTGATCTGTCCAACTGGACTCTTTCCTGTTAATCCTCTAACTTGCTGTGCAACTTCAGCTGGTGTTAAGCCTGCTGCCTGTGCTTTACTTTGATCAACATTTAAAATCCACTCATTCTTCAGATCTTCATTGTTAGATTGAACATTTTCAAGACCTTTTACGTTCTTAAGCTCTGCCGTAAGCTTTTCAGCCATTGGAGCAAGATCTGCTTGTTTTTCAGCTGTAATGTTCAAGCTAATGGCATCTGAGCTTCCACCCATCATGCTTGCCATACCTGCTGAAATGGTAGCTGGCGCATACTCTTTCTCTAAGGCTTTAATTTCTTCTACAAACTTTTCGGTGTCTGCCCCTTTTTTCATCTTGGCAACAAGTCTCGCAATATTGTTCCCTTGAGCCGCTCCCCATTGTGCCATTTCACTTGAAACCCCAACTTGAGAGTAGCTTGCTGTCACATCATCAGAGTTATTGATATATTCTTCCAGTTTATATGCGCCCGATTTTACAGTATCGAGCGACGTGTCTTCAGGATATTCAATGCTTACGTTCACCATACTCTCATCAGCAGATGCCATTGATCCTGCAGGCATTACCACATAAAGTGCAATAGATCCTGCGAAAAGCAAAACACAAATCCCGCTTACGATCCATTTATGGTTCAATGACCAATTCAAGATATTAAGGTAGCGTCTTGGCGGTTTTGGCGTATGCTCTTTTACATTTTTAAGCATTTTGTAGCTCATTAAAGGAACAACTGTCAGGGCTACGAGTAACGATGCTAGAAGAGAATATACCATCGTTAGTGCAAAAGGCAGGAAGAATACGCCAAGTGCTCCTTCAACAAGTCCAACTGGTAAAAATACAGCGATCGTTGTAATTGTCGAGGAAGTGATTGCTTTTGCCACTTCTCTCACCGAATCTACTATTAGTTCTTTCGATCGCTCACCCGTTTGTAAGCGCCGGAAAATATTCTCGATTACTACGATACTATCATCTACTAATCTTCCAACTGCAACCGCTAGACCACCAAGCGTTAATATGTTCAGAGTGATGCCTGATTGGTGCAGCAAAAAGAGTGTTAAACAAATAGAAAGCGGAATACTAATAACGGCAATGACCGTTGATTTAAAGTGTCGAAGGAAAAGCAAGATAACTATGGATGCAAACAGTGCTCCTAATGCTACTTCTTTCGCCATGCTCATTACAGAATCATATACGGAATCTGATGTTGCGTAGAAAACATTCAGTTTGAACGAATCACCGTACTGCTTATTGATTTCTTCCATCTTATCCCGTACATCATCGCCGATTTGAACAGCGTTTGCGCTTGCTTCTTTCGTAACAGACATATACATAGCGTCTTTTCCATCAACATGTGTAAAGGACTCTAAGCGTTGTTCATCCTTTAATTCTGCTACATCTTTCAATAAAACACCTGGAGCAACAGCGATGTTTTTCCATGCTTCCAAGTCTTTCATCTCACCCACTACTCTGAGCGTATTCGTTTTGTCTTCAAGCGTCACATCTCCTGCTGGAAGTGAAACATCTTTTCCTTGAAGTGCAGCCATGATCTGCGGTGCTGCTACTTTTTTCTCAAGAAGCTTAGTGCTGTCGAGTTGCAAGGTTATTTCACGAGTAGCTTTTCCGTATAACGCTACATCGGAAACACCTTCAACACTTTCAAGCTGTGGAATGACTTCTTCTTCAATCAGCTTATAATCTTCGGTTGTAAATGCTCCATCTTTATTAAGTGTTAAATCCATAATCGGAATCATGGATGTATTTAACTGAATAACATAAGGTTTGTTAACGCCTTCTGGAAGTGGGAAGTTGTTTGTCTTTCGTTCTACCTCTCTAGCTGCTTCTTTCATATCCGAATTCATATCAAACGTTAGATCGATTTTTGAAATTCCTTGCCCAGAAACAGATGTAACCGTATCAACACCTTTTATGTTACGAAGGTCTTGTTCCATCGGTTCTGTAATGGTGTCAGTCATCGTTTCTGAATCCATTCCATCTGCTAAGGTTGTGACCGTAACCATCGGATTATCAATGCTCGGCAAAAACTCCATCGGTAAGCGCTGTCCTGCATAAACCCCTAATGCAGAAATCAACAAACACATAATCACGATGGCCGAGCGATTTTTTAAAGAAAACCAGGTCAGTTTCAACATTTCCCTTCCTCCATCCCCTGCTGCCTTTATTAGTAAATAAGGCCTGCCTTTAATACAATACTTGGATATTGTAGTATGCTTCATAAGGAAAAACAAGTAACATTTTTAAAAAATTACCAATTATACAAAATTAGAAGATTTCCTACAAAAAACTGCCCCCAAATGATGAGGGCACTGAATAAGTCCTTAAAAAAATGTTGAAAGCGTGGATCTCCGCTCCAGGGTACATGCTTTCCGCGGGGCGGGCGGTGAGCCCCCTGCCACTACGCGCCTTTAGTGGTCTCACCTGTCCCACTCGTCCCGCAGGAGTCAGTACCCTTCCGCTACAATCCCTACATGTTAATATTCAAACCAGCTGTTTTCGAGTTGGACTGGTCTTTTTTTATAATAAAGAAATCAAATACGTGTGGGTGATTACGGATGATTCAAAAACAAAAGTCGATGGTCATCAGTCCTTATATGGCGCTTTATAAAGTTAATAAAATAAAAAAGGTAAGGCAGGGTCAAAAACAAGGGCTTCGCAAGTGTTTTTCATGCGAAGCCCTTGTTTTTTATTGATTTAAAAGAAAAAGAGGTAAATTCAACCGGTTTTTCAGTTGCCTCCAAATGATGAGGAATATTTTTTATAATCTATTAAATTCATGAGAGTACTTACGTTGAATTTTTTATTTTCACCATTGACAAGTTGATTGGAGTGTAAGATGCGTGACTCCTGCGGGACAGGCGGGCAGTCCGAAAAGTGGAAGTGGCTCGTTCAGCCCCGACAAGCAAAAGGTGAATGAGCTAGGAAGGCGCACTTTGCCTTCTGGATCATTTAGCTTTTGACCTCGAGGGGCTAGCCACTGCAACTAGACAGGTGAGACACTTAAGAGTGAAACGTACGAATGTGGCTCACCGCCTGCCCCGCGGAAAGCGAGCATCTGAAACGGAAATCAACTACTTTCAAAACTACAAGGAATTACAGCTACGGCAGATATCTCTTAGCTCCCACGTAAGTATCTTTCCAATATTTCGTGTTAAGAGACTGAACCCGGACACCTTTAGAAGTGGCCGCAATAAACTCTTTATTCCCCATATAGATTCCTACAAATGAAACACTTTTTCCATTCGTTTTAAAGAAAACGAGATCACCTAGTTTTTCTTTTCCTTTTGCAACGGCTTTTCCGCCTTTGTATTGTTCAGCTGACGTTCGCGGCAAGTTCTTGTTAACCACGGTTGTTTTGTATATATATTTTGTAAAACCTGAGGCATCAAACCCTTTAGGTGTGGTTCCTCCCCATTTAAATGGAGTGCCTATATAAAGTTTGGCTGTCTCTGTTACTTCTTGGTCATAGGATGGAGATGCTTTAGCTGCTGATACACCGCCTAAGATCAACATGGCTGCGAGCCCTAATGAAACAAATGCTACTAGAATACGTTTCATGTTTAACATCCTCTCTTTAATTAGCTCTTACACTTCATTAGTCGATGGGCTGAGAGGCAAAGTTACTATCTTTCCAAAAGAAAAAGACTGCAAATTGCAGCCTTTTTCGACAATCTATTGATAATGATAAAAGTTGGTTCCTGTCACTTCTTCAATCGGTTTATTTAGGTGATAGGGACCTATTGTATCTAGTTTTGCATTTGTAAACTTCACAGACTCATAACCGTAACTTTCAGCCGTTAAGAGGATGGCATCAATCATCATGAGATCCTCGGTATTATCAGCAGAGAGCTTCATCGTATCTGGGAAAGTAATCTCAACATAATCCTTGTTGATTTCTTTTACTGCAAGTGCAATGTCCTTAGGAAGAAGCGGTTTAAGTCCGCGCTCTTGTTCATCATCCATCATTTCAAGAGCGTCCTCAAACTCCTTTGGCATTGTTTCCGCGTCTTGACCTGTTGAGAACAGACTAACGATAAAAGCATCACTTGACGGTGCATCGTAACGGTAGTGAGGAGCTCCAGGAACGGCGAGATCCCACTCTTTAACTGAACCAAAACGCGGGAATTCATAACCTGGCTGCCCATCTGTTGTTAATTCCACCTTTGCTTTCTCCCCGTTGTTTGCAAAAGTCATTGAAATTAATGCCTTCATCAATGGCTCTTCTGCTTCATTAACCGATCCTGACTGGAAATCAACAATTACTGTTTCTTCCTCTTCAGTTATTTTAGCTTTTATTAAAGGACTACTCTCTAAACCAGCATCGCTTGGGTTAAACTTTTGAAGCTGATCATTGACCTTATTTAAGTAATAATCTTTATCTGTTAAAAAACTCACCGGTATCACAAGCTGCGCCTGCTCATCCAGATAACCTACCGTTACCCAGTCTTTGTTTGATGATTCAATGTCTTTTTTCAATAGAGGAGCGTGATAAGCAACAGGTGTTTCTGATTTCATGATACCTGCATTACTTTGATCATTACCTCCAGCAGAATCATAAGCGGATTTCCCTTCCATATCTCCATCGTGTTGCGCCATTTTGGAATTCTCCATCTTTTGTCCGCCGTTCTTCATTATATCTGGAACAAAGATACCAAATAATACGAGCGCACATGCTGTGGCAAGTGCAGGAAGGCTCCACGCAGGTAGCTTTTTTCCTTTATGCTGTTTATATTCGACCTTTGCCTGAACCTTAAGAAAGAGCTCTCGCTTGGATTGGCGATCTTTGATAGGGGGCATAGATTTAAGATGCTGTTCAATATTTTCATCGTTCCACTTAATTTGTTCCATCTTTCAATTCCTCCTCCAGGCCCGGTTGCTGATCCAGCCATTTGCGCAATTCTTTTATAGCCCGGTGCTGGGTGGTCTTCACTTTACTTTCGGTCCAACTTAAAATTTGCGCAGTTTCTGAGATCGATAATGACTGAATGTACCGAAGTACAAGCACTTGCTGCTGATCAAGTGAACAGCATTTCATCATCTTGTATAAATCACGATAAGACTCTTTCTTGGCAATTAACTCTTCTGGAAGGGGATCCTGGTCTCGCAGCACATTTTCACTCTCTTTAATATCAAAAAATAGAAATCGTTTATTGCGTCTTGATTGTTTTCTCAGCCAGTCAATGGCCACGTGCCTGGCGATGGAATACAACCATGTTTTTTCTGAACTCTTGCCTTCAAAACTTTCGTATGAGTTTAATACCCGGATATAAACTTCTTGTACAAGGTCTTCTGCCGATTCACGGTTTCGTACCATATAAAAAAGAAATTGAAATAGAGCTGCATGATACTCGTCATACAACCGGTCGAACGTTTCTTTCACTTCGGATGGCCCCCTGTCTCTATGTAATTATGTAGTCGTATTTACTCATAAAAAGTTACATTACAAACATGTTACTTCTAAGTCTACTCTTATTTTGCGTGTCTCGATAGGGCCAATTTGTCGATAATTACCAACAAAAGAGGTTCTGCTTAGACAAAACCAGCTAACAATCAAAAAAGACACCAGGTAAAGGTGTCTTTTTATAAGGCTGTTTTCGTAATATTATTGTTATTTGGCTCATTCTCTTCATTGAAAAGTTGATTGAAGTGTAAGGTGGGAGACTCCTGCGGGACAGGCGGGCAGGTGAGACACTTAAAAGTGAAACGTAACAAATGTGGCTCACCGCCTACCCCGCGGAAAGCGAGCACCTGAAACGGAAATCAACACCTTTCAAGAGCAACAAATAAACAGTCTTTATTATTTATTTTTCACATAGCTTAAAAACATTTCTTCAATGGTATCCCAGGCGTTGCGATATTGTTCTTCTTCACCTAAAAATGAATAGTGAAGAACATTTCCATCACGAACAGCCCAAAAGATGCGTGAAATATTTTGCGGATCTAATTTTGCATTGATCTCTCCAGCTTCCTGGCCCTCAATGATAATGTTGACGATGTAATCAATGAATCTATTGTATCTTTCCGCAAGAATGGACTTTAAATCATCTTGCCTTGAACCATAGAGCCAGAATTCGATATATACTCTCATAGTCTGCTGATCATCTTCTTTTAACTCTTGCTTTTTAAAGCGTTTGAACAAATTCGCAAGTTTTGCGTTAGCACTTGTAAGAGAAGCGTTCTCTTGTTCCATATCTTCAAAAAAACGATCTGTACGCTGCTTTAATAGCTGCAGGTAGATCTCCTCTTTGCTGGCAAAATAATTATAGATTGCACCTTTGCTAATGTTTGAGTCTTTTACAATATCATCAATAATCGTAGCTTGATACCCTTTTTCACCGAAGCATTTCAAGGCGCTCTCAAGAATCTGATTGCGTTTCTCTGCTTTATACTGAGCTGAAACTTTAGGCATGATGCTTCCTCCATTTATGACACGTCTTCCTAAATAAGTATAACAGAGTTTTCAGTCTATTTCGGAAAAAGTTTTTACTCCCTTCGCTTCACTCTTTGCTTTTATAGGACGTTCCATATGCACTTGTTCAACTAAAGCAGTGAATCCTGATTCTGTTAACATACGGTTTAATGCGTTATCTTTTTTAGGGATGTTCATGGTGATTCTTTTAACAGATGCATCTAGTGGAGCGAATGCATTTTGAACAAGAGAAGCAACGATTTCTTGTTCGTTTGGATGCTGCAAGTCGGTCTCACACTGATAAAGTACGATGCCTCCAAGCTCTCCAGTCTCTTTGTATCCCTTTTTATAAACTGCATAACCTAACGGAGTATCACCTTTAATCGCCAGCAAGCCTGTAAAATCTTTTAGACTAGGAAACTGCGTCTGCCATGCTGTAACAGGTTTATAAAATGATAACGATTGGATTTCCTGCATGCTTGCCTCTCTTACGTGTATATCCGTATTTCTCTCTTTTAAGCTTAAAACCGAACCTTCATGCTGCAGAAAAATTAATTCTTCAAAAGTTTGATAACCCATTTTCTTATATAGCTTAATTGCTGCTTCATTTTGTTTAATTGCTTCAAGCCTCGCTATATCTACATTTTCTTCTTCATATATATTTAGACAAACGGTGATTAACTTTTTGCCAATTCCCATTCCTCTAAAATCAGGAGCGATCGCTGTGCCGCCGTTCCACACATAACGTTTTCCATTAATCGTTCGGAAACTGTTTAGCACGAAACCTGCAAGTTTACCATCATAAACCGCTACAACCGATTTTTCTAAGGAAATGCCTTCTCCCGCTATCTTCTGCAAAAAACGATTAAGATCCATCGTCATATCAGAGTAATAATGTTTCCATGATTCATTCCATAACGAGATTGCTTCATTGAAAGATAACTCACTAAACCGTTTGATGACTAACACTGCGATCACTCCTCAACTATTAACTTTTAAAAACGACTGGTCGTTTTATTAAATTTTATTAAAAGAATCCAAGATTGACCATCATATTCGTTCGACAAAACTTTGCTATACTTTTACGGTCTTACTCTCAGCTCGTAATAACATGGAAAATACATTATTCCATATAAAAAAAACTGATTCAAAAGGACTCAACGTACCTTATGAATCAGTTTTTTTCTGCTCATTATGATGGATTTTCTTCAAACAGCATCTTAAAATGCTCGTAATACTCTTCTATTTTTTGTTCTTCTTGTTGATAATAGTCATTCAGTTGTTGGTCAGATGATAATTGCAAAGCTTTCTCTCCAAATTGAGTCAGATCATCTAATACTCCCGATGTCTTTTTGCCTATTTCTACATCTTCTTTTAATAGTTGGGCTACCTCTGTTAACTTATTAATCTGTTCTTCACTTATAGTCTTGTTTCGTTGAATTTCTTCCAACATGGAGTAAATAATCTGCGCTCTCTCTTTTGTCTGTGTTTTCATAAGATCACCTCTCCTTTATCCGATTCCCCTCCAATCATTTTATAAACTGTTTTATTTATACAAGTATTGGGTAAATCAAGGATAGTACCCTAAAGAAAGGAAGAGGGCTGTGGCGAAAAGAACAGAGCTTCGTCAGAAAAAGAAACGCTCGCTTTGGATTCGACGAACCGCTATCATTACTTTAATTTTTTTCTTATCCAGCGTAACATTCGGCGGCGCCATGATTTACGCTTACGTAAACGGCACTCCGAAACTGACAGAAGAAGACTTGCAAGATCCGAAATCATCCATGATCTATGACATGAATGATGAATTTATTACGTATGTAACCGGCGCTGAACGAAGGGAATATGCAAAGATCAATGATATTCCAGAACTGGTCCAACAAGCTTTCATTTCAACAGAAGATGTCCGGTTTAAAGAACACATGGGAATCGATGTAAAGCGAATTGTAGGAGCTGCCGTAGCCAATGTTCAAGATGGCTTTGGTGCAGAAGGTGCCAGCACGATTACTCAACAAGTCGTTAAGAACAGTGTATTATCCTCAGACAAAACGATCGAACGAAAAGTACAAGAAGCTTACCTTGCTATTCAACTCGAACGCAAGTACACAAAAGATGAAATTCTAGAAATGTATTTAAACAAGATTTACTTTGGCAGCGGAGCTTATGGTGTTGCGACTGCTTCTAAGACGTACTTCAACAAACCTTTAAAAGATCTAACACCAGCCGAAGCAGCTCTACTCGCAGGATTGCCTCAACGACCGAGCAGCTATGATCCCTTTCTCCACCCTGAAGTTGCGGAAGAAAGGCGCAATACCGTCTTACAGCTTATGTACAAAAATGGCGCAATAACAAAACAGCAAAAAGAAGAAGCCGTAAGCACTTCTGTAACCGATTCACTTGCGAAAGAAAAAGTGCAGCGATTAAAGTATGACGCTTTTATTCAGCAAGTTATAAAAGAATTGAAGGAAAAAGGGATTTCTGAACGTGCCATTTATGAAGGCGGGTTAAAGATCTATACAACCCTTGATCCAAAAGCACAAGCTCATACCGAGAAAGTATTATCAACAGAAGAATTTGTAAAATACCCGAGCGATAAGTTCAAAGCTGGGGTTGCTCTCTTAGACACAAAGACTGGTGTAATCCGTGCGTTAGGTGGAAATCGAACAAGCGGTGAACAGAATGTTGAAAAAGGATTCAATTATGCAACTGATACTAAACGCCAGCCGGGTTCTACCATAAAACCGATATTGGATTATGGCCCTGCGATAGAAAAGTTTAAGTGGTCTACGTATAAACAGATAAAAGACGAGGAATTAGAAATTGATGGTTGGGAAGCAGGAAACTGGGATGACGAGTTTCATGGTGATGTTTCCATGCGTGAAGCACTCGTAAAGTCTTACAACATCCCTGCGATAAAAACCTTTATGGAGGTCGGTTCAGAGGATGCCGTGAAATTTGCTCAGCAGTTAGGCATTCCGATTAAACAAGCTTATCCAGCATATGCAATCGGCGGGTTTGGAAATGGTCCTTCCCCTCTGGAACTAGCTGGGGCTTATACAGCATTCGGTAATCAAGGTGTTTACCATAAGCCTACGACTCTGCGCAAAGTAAAATATCCTGACGGCTATGAAGCTAAGTACGAATCTAAGCCTGTCGCAGCTATGCACGATTACACTGCATATATGATTACCGATATGTTAAAAGATGCGGTTACGCGCGGGACTGGAACACTGGCTGCCATCCCTGGTTTAGAAGTAGCAGGAAAAACAGGAACGACAAACTTGCCTGAAGAAATTAATAATGAAAAAGGTTCAAGTGATTCTTGGTTTGCGGGCTATACAACAAATTACACAGCAGCCGTTTGGACTGGCTATGACAAAACCACTGCAGAAACCTATTTAACGCCAGAAGACCAAAAGATTGCAAAGTATATCTTTAAATCCATTGTTTCAGAAGTTTCAAAAGATAAAAAGACAGCTGGGTTTACAAAACCAAAGTCTGTTGAAGAAGTTTATATCAATAAAGACACGGGGTATATCACCAAAAGCGGAAATGGTTCTAACACCGTAAAAGAGCTTATCGTTAAAGGTACATCACTAAAAGAAATGACAGCTCCACCTAAACCGAAAAAAGCACCAAAGAAACAAGATTCTAAGTCAAATGATAATGACAAAGATAAAGATAAGAAGAAAAATGAGGAAAAGAAAAAAGAGAAAAAGCAAGAAGAAGAGAAAAAGAAGGAGGAAGAAAAAAAACCAGAACCTCCTCCGGCGAAGCCAAAAGATGATAAGGCAGATCCACCTCCGCCACAAGATGAGCCTGGAACAGGAACAGATCCTGAACCAAAGGATCCTCCAACGGAGCCGCCACCGCCAACGGAGCCACCTCCTGCTGATCCGCCGCCAACTGAACCTCCACCTACTGAACCGCCTGCAACGGATCCCCCGCCTGAGGGTGATACGACTGGGACAGAGGCTGGAACATCAGGAGCAACAAGTACACAGACAACAGAGTAAACGAAAAAGTAACCCGCCTCTTATAGCGGGTTACTTTTCTATGAACTCATATAAAAAAGATTCTCCATTACGATAAAATCTAGGATCGTAAATTCCTAGTTTCTCGTCTTCTTCAACTACGACTACAAACGGCGACCATTCGTAAAGTGTCTTGGCCCGAGGATTTTCTTCAAAAAGCGGTTCTAAGTCCGCTTCATCACTTGAAACTAAGCGATGTTCCAACTGCGGTTTAATAAAAATACTATCTTTTACAATTTCAACTTCATTGCCTTTTTTTCCGATCACTTGAAATTGTGTAGGAACAAAGCCAGCTGCTAAAGCGACATCTTCGTACTTATCTTTTGCCTCATTATAAATGACATAACCTTGAAGTGATTGAACAGCAACGTGAGCAATCATTAGAAGCCATACCACTCTAAACACTTTATAGCGACTGTCAGCTTCTTTTTTTCGAGACACGATAAATCCAGCAAGCATAAGAAACCAGAATACAAAATCAACGATCGAGATTGTACCAAACGTTACACGGTAACTCGAGAAAGGCTCAACATATCCCGTTCCCCATGTGTTGAACAGATCACTCGTGTCATGAATAAACACTGCGAGTATAGCCCAGTAAAAAATCCTTCGATCCTTTACTTTGAATAACAGCCTGCTTAGCAGATAGATAATCATGCCCCAAACAGGAATAAGGAAAAAAGAGTGCGTTAATCCTCTATGCCACATCTGCTGCATGATGCGTCCCGTTTCAGTAAGGTTAACGACAACATCAATATCCGGAATCTGACTCCCGACAACCGTTGTAAATAACAAAGCCCGTTTATGAGACTTATCCATATTCATTTTATTAGCTGCACCATACAACGTTAAACCAAATAATGTGTGAGTAACTGTATCCATATGTCCTCTTTTATTCGTTATTATTAGAATGTTTTCTAACAGATTGTTGCTTTTAGGTTATGTTAAGCTTCTTCATTGACGAGTTGATTGGAGTGGAAGGTGCGAGACTCCTGCGGGACAAGCTGGCAGGTGAGACACTTAAGAGTGTAACGTACGAATGTGGCTCACCGCCTGCCCCGCGGAAAGCGAGCAGCCTGGAGCGGAAATCAACCCTTTCAAGAACATCAAAGATTGAGAAAACAACCTTCCTTTATGTTAACGAAAAAAAGAGCTTCTGTCTTGGCAGAAGCTCTTAGTAAACTTACCATTATTTCCTAAGATAATTTCCGGGGAAATTCGACGTTATTTCCTAAGTGTCTACACGATCTGTCCATCGAGCTCAAACCCTTTAAATATAAGGAAATTATCTATTTGAATCTTGTGATGCTGATCATGCTCCACCATACCCTTGATATATTCGCATAGTGTAATTGTGCTATTTTCCATTTGGATTTTCTCTTCCCAAATCTCATTTGGCATCTCTTCAAGCTTTTTAGAGAGTACAAGGCGGCATTCAATCACTTCATCAATAAGCTGATTCTTAGAGATGCCTGACCTAGCTTCGTTTGCAGCACTTCTGTTAATCTCTTCTACATCAACTTTTTTGGGAGGCAAGTTCGATCGACCTACAAAACACGCAAATCTTTCATCCCATACAAAGATATCCCATGCTTTGATATGAGCTATAATTTCACCTGTCGACCACTTTTCTTCCTTTATTGGTTGAAGCCAAAATTCTTCCGGCAAGCCTTTTAGCTGTTCCAGCCAATTTACAAAACTTCTATATTCACTTAACACTTCACACATTAGTTTGACCTCCTTTATATAAAAAACTTTTTCGTTATTATTAGGATTTTGTCCATGTCACTCCTCCCCCTGGGACATACACTATGTTGAAAGCATAAGGCACAAGAAAGAAGGAGGAATTACAGCATGTTTGGAAAGAGACAACAACAGCGTAACTGGGGTTACCCTGGATACGGATACGGTTGCTACACCCCATGTGGCTACGGCTATAAGGGATACGGTGGCGGCGGAGTGTTCGCTTTAATTGTAGTGCTTTTTATCCTTCTCATCATCATCGGTGCGACGTTGAGATAGTATTTGTTAAGAGACAAGAGTTGCTGCTCTTGTCTTTTTATTTAACTTGTTTTTCGTTCATCCAGAAAAACAAAGGAGAAATTTTCTGATCCATGTTGGACATGTCTTTCTTCGTTCTTCATCATCTTTTTGCCACCAGGCAATTGATCTCCCGCTCGCTTAATACCTTCAGCCATAAAATTAAATGCCATGATCACAGCAGCAAAACTCATTACAGGAAAAAACACAAGCCATGGTGCAAGTCTAAGCTGATAATAATAGCCACCTAAAAGGCCTGACCATTCGTTAGAAACCGATACGGGTATCTCAAACTCTTGTGAGAATTCCCGATAAATCGTACCTCCAAAAAACAAACCTAATATGCCAAGATGTGCAAGCAAAAGCAATACGGCAATAACCTGCTGCACGTACATAAGAACGAGTTTTGGCCATAAGTGTGGCATAACGTGTTTAAACAAAATTCGAAGCTTACTTCCACCCATCAATTTTGCACTCGTTATAAATTCTTCGCGCTGAATCAGGCTAATTTCTTCTTTTATTAAGATCGCGGTGTTCGGTACGGCAATCAATACGATTAAAAGCATCTCAAAATATACTTTCTCCCAGAATGTGAACTGATCTGCGGCAATGATTGGCGCGACGATTACAAAGATGAGGAGGGCTGAAGGGATATAATAAAACGATTGTCCTAAGCCCTTAATGAACGGAAGGGCTTTTCCCGCACTCAATAATAGTATTCCGCCAAAATACGAAAGGATGATTCGCAGTAAACTAGCAACAAAAGCAATACCCAATGTGTATTTTGCACCTGATATGATTTGATAGAACAGGTCCGCCCCCATCCGATCGCTGCCAAACCAATACTCACGTGATGGCTCAAAGGGTGCTTTATCAACAGGATTAATACCCTCATAGACAATCTGATTTTCATAGATTTCATTTCCCATCACAAAATGGTGATACAAGCTAAAGGCGAGCAATGAAAAGACAAATAGAAAACCCGCTAGAAAGAAAGGCTGCTTCCATAGTGTTTTCATCATTTTTCACCCACCCATTTATATGTAATCATCCTGAGAACCGTAAAGAATAGAAACATGGGTACAAACAATAAAAGCATGGAGATCGTAAAGATTGCCGGATTTCCCATTTCTCTTACTAGAGTTGTAATTCCGTATATATTAAACAGATATTCAACCATTAATAGATTGGACAGCATAAACCAAAGGATATTACGAGATTGATGAAACACACTAAGCAGCGTGTTTGGTAAAACATGACGCCATAGAATGCGGAAACCCCCGATCCCCTTACTTTTTGCTGTATCAATATATTGTTTTTTGAGTTCTTCTTCCATATTAAACAGCAGTATTCTTAAGATTAGAAGAGTCGGCAATACCGTTAAACAAAAAATGGGAATAGCATAAGTTTTTTGATCATAAAGTGAGACAATTTGAAACAAAAGAATATTTGTCTTTTTGAAAAACCAGATAATAAAAAACTGAATACCGATCGCAATTAACACATCAGGTATTGATTCAAAAACAAAGGAAAAAACACGTATTTTATCTTTTAAACGTGATGGCAGCATAAAAATGATGAGCGCAAATACAAGTGCTACAAGGAGGGCTATGAAAAATGCAGAAAACAGAATGGTCAATGAGTAGCCGTATATTCCCCACATGTTAGGAAAAAGCGGGTATGGACCACTCTGCGTAAAATACATAATCTCTCCTGGACTTATCATGGTCTTAAACAATTCTGCTATTCCATTCATATAACCGCTCGTATTAAAGGTCATCCCAGTGAACATGAATGGAACCGCGCCAAGCAGTATGATTCCAATTACAGATAGAATCAAAGAAAGCATGCTATCTCTTAAAATGTATGGCATAACATCCCCCTATTTGTTGCTTATCTTTTTGTACTCTACTTTTGCTAGATTGTATTCTCTTGAACCAAATGGAATAACTAAAACGTTACTATATTCCCCGTTGCATCCATCTACTGCTAAATTTCTGTTGGAGTCCATAATATTCATACATTCAATCTCACCAATGGGCATCGCAAAGGTTTTATTATTATTTGTAAAAATGGTTTTATCTTTGCTAATGAAATGCAATTCGCTTGTTGTAGGCTCACCGCTCTTCGGAAAAACCGTTATCTGCAGTGTACTCTCTTTATTTGCTTTCACATCGTCTAAAAAAGCGAACATGGGAACAAGGTGTTCTGCTTTCGTCGCCCCTGTCATAAGTTCATGTTCTTTCTCAGACAAGTTCTGAATCACCACATGATTTTTATTAATGGCATCTTTCACTGTAAATTTAGGTTTTTGATCAATATCTTTTCAGAGCAGCCGATTAAAAGTGCTAGAAGACCAATCGCACCCCATATCTTTTTCATTTAAACTCCCCCTCGTTTGAATAATTTAGAATATTCAGTCTGTTTAAAGTATAATCAACCTGCTTTTTTTACAATAATAGGAAAATTATATGATGTATGGCTAAGGTAGGGAAAGTCCTTATTAAATCAGACGAATAAAGGCCTCTCTTTTATTCAAAGAGAGGCCTACTTTTTATAACTCTAAAGTTTGTGGTTCATGTTCTCCTGCATTCATCAATCGTATGAGACTTGGTTTAATTTCAAGCAGAATATAGTTTGGATCATTGGGTCCTTCAAAATAATGTTTCATCTGATCGTTCCAAAATTTTTCTTTCAAACCTTGATCGTCTCTTATAGTAGCGGTGCCTTCTATCTCTAGATAAGGATCATTATACCCTTCGCCTTCATAACCGACTAGTACGTGAACATTCGGGTTATCTTGAATTTCTTCAGCTTTATGGGTATCAATACTCGTAGGCGTGTAGAATGTCAGGTCATCATGAAAAAAAGTCATATATCTGGAATGCGGCTTATTGTTCTTAACTGTCGCCAGCACTCCTGTTTGCTTTTTTTCCAGCACCTCAAATAATTTATTTTTAATCTGCTCTTTATCCATGTCATCCACTCCTTAAAGTTAGGCTCTATTATATCTACCTTTTAGGATGGAATATAAAACATCAGGTTATGCATTACAATTCAATTTAAGAAGTAGCATTCACTAGGCTTTCTTTTTCTACGGTATCCATAAAATCTTGCACGACTTTGTTATTGTTTTTGTCACCTGCGATTTTAAGCATCACTTTGCCTAAAAAGTTGATGCCCTTGTTAGATCCTTCATAGATAAAACGAGTTTTAGATTCGTCTATTTTAATGAGAGTAAACGCAGTTTGGATTTCAAACGCTTTTGCCAAGTTAAACCCAATGGCCAAGTGCTTTTCATTCTCCTTATCTTCGTACCCTAACGTTTCAACGGTGTACGTTTCTATTCTACGACCTTCTTTATAAGACTGTCTGTACGTAGATCCCACCACACCTTCTTTCTTTTCGATCGGTGTATGCTCCACAACGTTCGGCATGATTCTTTGCAGATTCTCATCTGAAAATAGTTCCCAAACTTTTTCAATGTTTGCTGGTATCGTCTTCTCTTCTTTCCATGTCAGCATTGTCATCGCCCTCTTTTCCCCATTTTAGAAATTGATCAATTTCATCTATTGTGCTGTATAGATTCTCGATTTTCTTTTGAATGTCTTTCTTTTTTTGATTCAGGATGTGCTCTAAGTTTTCAAAGGATTCATCTTCAATGACGGTTAGCATCTCTTGAATAGTGAAATTGAATTTTCTTAGACTGACTAGTATCATCGCAATTAAGTAGGAACCATTATCGTAATAGCGATACTTATTATTAGGATCGATATATACTGGTTCAAGCAGCTTCACTTCTGCATAATACCTAAGCGTTTCTTTACTCAATCCCGTCATTTCTGAAAACTCACTTACTCGATACATCATCATCCACCACCTGCCATTCCATCATAAACCGTGTTGTGCACCACATGGTCAATCTTTTTTTCGTCTAACTATATTCTTCCTCAAGATAATGTTTATCCCTTTTTGAATAAAGGGTTTTTCATTCGGTCAGAAGAATATTAACGAACAAGGGAGGTTTTAATATGGGGTTTAACAGTTATGAGGAGTTCTGGCCGTTTTATCTATCACAGCACAGCAAAGCTTCCACGAGAGCATGGCACTTTGTCGGCACTTCATTTGTATTTATTTTCATCATACTCGCCGTTTGGAAGAGTGCATGGTTTCTGCTGGCAGCACCAGTTGTTGCATACGGAATCGCATGGTTCAGTCATTTTTTTATTGAAGGAAACAAACCCGCTACCTTTGGGCATCCTTTCTGGTCATTGCGTGCTGATTTTCGTATGTATCGGCTCATTTTATTCGGACAGCTTAACAATGAGTTAACAAAATATAAAAAAACGACTTCTCTATAAATAAAAACCCCATTCTCGTGCTGAAATGGGGTTTTTTGATGCTTGATATTCAAACATTACTCTTTTATTCACACGAATCATTTCACATTACTCGGACTGCAATTACATTTTGCTCTCAAAATTGTTTGTAGACTATATCGTCAATCAAGATATCCTATCCTAAGTCGTTTTACATAACTCATGTTTCTTCCCCCATCTTTCTAGTTTTCTTTTTTAACAAGTTGCGGCTTCGTTCCGTTTTCAGCAGCAAGCTCACTTTTTAAGAAAAAAGATAAAATCAGCGCACCTGCTGCAATTATTGACGCAAACCAAAAAGCATTGTTGTAGCCATGTAACATGGCCATTTCTCTAAAAGTATCATCCATTTGAAGTGAATTTGACGAATATCCTTTAGCTGTTATCGTCAGGACTGTAAACAATAAGGCTGTTCCAATGGAACCTGATACTTGTTGAAAGGTATTCGCCATGGCAGATCCATGTGCACTCCACTTAATTGGAATCTGATTCAATCCTTTTGTCATTACAGGCATCATGGCAAGCGATAGGCCAAACATCCTTAAGCTATAAATAACCGACAAATAAACAATAGAGGTGTCCATAGACAAATTTGTAAACAAAAAGGATGTTATAGTCACTATAAATAGCCCAGGTACTGCAAGCTTTTTTGCACCCCATCTATCGAATAGCATCCCGGTAATAGGAGACATAATCCCCATCACAACAGCACCCGGTAATAGCATCAATCCTGATTGAAGGGGACTGAATCCTCTGAGATTTTGCATGTAAAGAGGTAACAGTGCCTCAGCTCCGATCATTGAAACAATAACAACCATCGTAATGACAAGGGACAATGTAAACGCCTTGAATTGAAATACTCTGAATTGGAGTAAGGGCTGTTCTAATCGGAGCTGCCTCCTGATAAATATTCCTAAAATAAAGAATCCTCCTATGATAAAAAAGAGTACACTTAGGCTCGACCACCCGTTTTCTCCTGCAGTACTAAATCCGTAAAGCAATCCTCCAAATCCCAATGATGAAAGAAGGATAGACAGAATATCAATTTTAGGTTGAGTCTGCCTTGTAACATTCTTTACATAGACACTCCCTAGCCCAATTACCAACACCACGATAGGAAGAACAACAAAGAAGAGTGCTTTCCATGTGAAGAATTCAAGCAGGAATCCTGACAGAGTGGGACCAATCGCAGGCCCAAATGAGATGACAATCCCAGCCCAGCCCATCATTCGCCCCCTCTTATCTTTAGGGATGACGGTTAAGATCACAGTCATCATCAGAGGCAGCATAATTCCAGAACCAGCGGCTTGAATCACCCTACCTATTAAGAGCAGAGTAAAACGATCAGCAAGAGCTCCTATCAAAGTACCTATCCCAAAAAGCCCTATTGCCGTAAGAAAGAGTCTTCGTGTCGAGAAACGTTCAATCAGATAGGCAGAAATAGGTATCATAACTCCGTTTGTAAGCAAGAATGCAGTAGTTAACCACTGGACCTTATTTTCATTCAGGCCAAAGTCCTTCATAATGGAAGGTAAGGCTGTTGATAATAATGTTTCATTTAAAATTCCCATGAAAGCTCCAATTAACATTACAGTGAACATGGGACCAAAACGGAATTCTTGACGATTATTCACGATTTCCCCCCTCTAGCGATTTAAGAAAGTATGAATATAACGTGCCGTTTCTTGAGCACCATTTTCTTTTTGCAATTTCCTTCCTAACTTATGTGCATTTTCCACAATAGGCTTTTGTAGCATTTGATGGATGCCTTCCGTTAATCTTTCGACAGTTAGCTTCTTCCGAGGAATTGGGGATGAGCCGACACCTAATTCTTCAGTTCGTTTTCCCCAGGCAAACTGATCGTTTCCATGAGGAATGACAACACTTGGAACCCCAGACTGAAATGCAGCTGCTGTGGTACCAGCTCCTCCGTGATGAACTACCCCTGCTGTTTTCGGGAAAAGCCACGTATGTGGAATATTGTCAATAAAGTACATGTCCTCGTAATCCTCCATGCCATGAACTCGATTCCACCCCATGCCGATAATCCCTCTTTGTCCGTTATTTCGTAAGGCTTCAACCACTAACTGGATGGTTTCATTTGCGTGATCGTCATAAATACTTCCAAATCCTACGTAAATCGGAGGCTTTCCATCTTCAATAAAGCGTGAAAGATCCTGAGGAGGCTCCCAATCAGTGAGATCTTCCTCCAGGAGCCAATAGCCGAGACATTTTGTTTTTTCATTTGATTGTGGAAATACATTGTGGCTCATTGACATCACGGAAGTATGAAGATTTGTTGCCTCTTTTAAATAAGGGTTTTTAAAACGCACTGGCTTTTTTCCGAATCTCTCTTCCCAAAACTCGCCAATGGGTGACTTTACTGTTAGCCAAAATCCTCTTTCGAACAATTTATGTGTAAGGAGATTTGCTGTTTTTCCCCATTTCATTTGATAAAAGATGAGCGCTGGATAATCCTTTGTAGGGGCCATGGGGAATGGGGTCGCAAGTATTGTCGGCACTTTGAAATACTCTCCCGCGAATTGCCCAATGGCTGCTCCTGGATGATAGATAATCGCTTCTGCTCCTTCACAGGCTTCAAACAAATCTCTTTGCATGCTAATCTGCTTATCCTTAATATACGGCTTCATTTTTCGGAAACTTGTAAAGAACTTGAGTGGATTATCTGACTCTATGGAGCTCTTTGACATCTCACTTATTATCTTTGCAATGTCACCTTTAATTGGATGAAAGTTTAAACCGTGGTGTTCTACTAGGTCCCGGTAATTTTCAAATGCAGCTAATTTTATTTCATGTCCTAACTTCTTTAATTCTTTGCCAAGTGCTATATAGGGCTGAGTATCTCCTCTTGTACCTGTAGTCAATATGGTAATGTTCATTGGAACGATACCTCCATTTATTAATTTAGTTAGACTAACTTACTTTTTTGTATAACAGGGTTTTTACCTGTTATTTTATTAAGAGTTTTTTTGATAGAAACCCTTAATTAACTTTTCCAAAGTTTTTTTGAACTGCTCTACTTCTTCTGGTGTAAGCAGATGACTAATAAACGCTACATACTCTTCAAGTGCCTGTTGGTTCAACCGGATAAAAGTTTCGCTGGACTTTGTTAACGTTACGTGGAAAATCCTTTTATCTTGGGTTGATTGACTTTTCTTCGCATATCCTAAGCTCACTAATTTATTTATTCCCGTTGTTGCTGAAGCCTTCGTTATTTTCAACTCTTCAGCAATCTCACTAATCGTTGGATTTTTAAGCTTACCTATGGCTTGAATGTATTGAATCTGATTTACACTTAAATTAGAAACCCCGCTGTTTCAATCGTATCTTTTACTAATTTCTTAAAAGAAGTATCGAGAGTGATAATGAACTCCCTTAAAATTTGATCCAACAAAGATCTCACCTCTGACAATAATATTAGTTTGACAAACTAACTATATGACACGGATAAATAATTGTCAAGTAACCATTTCAGATCCTTTTTACCACCTTCTCATTACAAACAAAAAAACCTGTAGCGCTACAGGTTTTTCCGTCTAGAACTAACTTTATTCAACTGTTACTGACTTAGCTAGGTTACGCGGCTTATCTACGTCACAGTCGCGGTGAAGCGCTGCGTAGTAAGAGATCAGCTGCATAGGAAGAACAGATACAAGCGGCGTCAAGTATGGGTGGATCTTAGGAAGAACGACGCGGTCGCCTTCTTCTTGCAGCCCATCCATAGAGATCACGCATGTGTACGCTCCACGTGCCGCTACTTCTTTCACGTTACCACGGATGCTTAAGTTAACATGCTCTTGAGTTGCAAGAGCGATAACTGGTGTACCGTCTTCGATCAATGCGATCGTACCGTGCTTCAATTCTCCTCCAGCAAAACCTTCTGCTTGGATGTAAGAGATTTCTTTTAGTTTTAATGCAGCTTCTAAACATACGTAGAAGTCAGCAGCACGCCCGATGAAGAATGCGTTACGTGTTACAGCTAAGAACTCACGTGCGATCTTCTCCATCTCTTCTTTTTGGTCGCAAAGTACTTCCATCGCGTTTGCAACGATCGCAAGCTCTTGAAGCGGGTTGAAGTCTAACTCGATTCCTTTTGCACGAGCAGAGTCAACAGCTAGGATCGCAAGCACTGCGATTTGTGCCGTGTAAGCTTTCGTTGATGCTACTGCGATCTCTGGACCAGCATACAAGTTAAGCGTGTAGTTTGCTTCACGAGAAAGTGTTGATCCCGGAACGTTTGTGATTGTTAATGCTTTGTGGCCAAGCTTTTTAATCTCAACAAGAACAGCACGGCTATCTGCAGTCTCACCAGATTGTGAGATGAAGATGAACAACGGCTTTTCAGATAAAAGCGGCATGTTGTAAACAAACTCACTCGCGATGTGTGCTTCAACAGGAATGTTTGCGATGTTTTCAATCAGCTGTTTACCAACAAGCCCAGCATGGTAGCTCGTTCCACAAGCGATGATATAAACGCGGTCTGCGTCTTTCATCGCAGCACGAATATCGTCATCAAGCTTAAGATTTCCATTTTCGTTTTGGTATTGATTAATGATGTTACGCATTACGAAAGGCTGCTCGTCGATTTCTTTTAACATGAAATGAGGATACGTGCCTTTTTCGATGTCGCTTGCATCAAGTTCTGCTGTGTAAGGTGCACGTTCCACCACTTCGCCATCAAGAGTCTTGATCGTATAGCTGTCACGTGTCACGATTACGATTTCTTTATCCATTAATTCAACGTATTGATCTGTTTGAGAAAGCATTGCCATCGCGTCACTTGCAATAACGTTGAAGCCTTCACCTTTACCTACCAATAACGGGCTTTTGTTTTTACCAACATAGATGGTTTCAGGGTTTTGGTTGTCGATTAATCCAATCGCATAAGAACCTTTTAACTCAGACAATGTGCGGCGGAATGCTTCTTCCACTTCCATGCCTTGATTTACAAAGTACTCTACTAACTGAACGATAACTTCTGTATCTGTTTCAGACAATAGTTCAACACCTGAAATGTATTGTTTCTTCACCTGTTCATAGTTTTCGATTACACCGTTGTGTACAAGTGTAAAACGCTCTGTTGAACTTTGGTGTGGATGTGAATTCACTTTGCTTGGAACTCCGTGTGTTGCCCAGCGTGTATGTCCGATTCCAACGGATGCTTCTACACCTAGATCAACATTTTCACGCAGATTTGCAATACGGCCTTTTTCTTTGAATACATGAACGCCGCTTTCGTTTAGTACTGCAATTCCTGCTGAGTCATATCCGCGGTATTCTAATTTTTCCAATCCGCGCAATAGAATTTCTTTTGCATCATTATTTCCAATATATCCAACGATTCCACACATAAATAAACGTCCTCCTTAAAGCCATCACACTCTGCTGACGGCTTTCATAAGGGGGGCCGTGAGCGGGGCTCACAACCCCACCTATGTTCTCTATTTTTATTTTTTTCACTTGCTTTCGTCTTTGTACAGGAAGTCACCTTACCTGGTTTGAACAAAAGCTTACGGAAGTGATGTTCCGAGAGGCATCCGCCGAAATATCGATGAACCTCTTCCTCGTCAACTGCTTTTTTCCGGTCAGCAGTTCAGGCGCTTTGGATGAATGATTAGCTGTAAACTCCTTCCTTTTATTTGAAGTAAACAAAAATAATCATACACGGGTTTTTCAAAACCGTCAATTCTTATTCTTTCCCGTTTTTAGAAAAACTTGAAACATAAAGTTCCATAATAAAAAAATATGCATAGACAGCCCGTTGTGTGAGCCGCATATGCATATGTTTCGTGCCCTTTTTTATTTTATGAGGGACTTTTTAGCCCTTTTTTAGACAAGCTCTGTTTTTACAACGTTCACGATCTCATCTGCATGCTTTTGGCAAAGTTCTTCTGTCGGAGCTTCGACCATTACACGTACAAGCGGCTCAGTTCCAGAAGGACGAACAAGCACACGGCCGTTTCCTTCAAGTTCTGTTTCTACTTTGTCGATCGCTGCTATAATCGCTTCATTGCCATTTAGCTTAGACTTATCGGCTACTTTTACATTGATTAAAAGCTGAGGGAATTTTGCCATCTCGCCAGCAAGTTCTGATAACGGTTTGCCTGTAGCTTTTAAAATGGATGCAAGCTGGATCCCAGAAAGAAGTCCATCACCTGTTGTTGTGTAATCTAGGAAGATGATATGCCCAGACTGTTCACCGCCAAGGTTAAAGTCGTTCTTACGCATTTCTTCCATTACATAACGGTCACCTACAGCCGTTTGTGCAGATTGCATGTTATTTGCTTCAACCGCTTTATAGAATCCTAAGTTACTCATAACTGTTGATACGACTGTATCCTGCTTTAAACGGCCTTGTTCTTTAAGATGCTTCGCACAGATGAACATGATCTGGTCACCATCGACGATATTTCCTTTTTCGTCGATCGCGATCAAACGGTCTCCGTCTCCATCGAAAGCAAGCCCCATGTCACAGCCTTTTTCTTTTACGAGTTCTGCCAGCTTTTCAGGGTGTGTGCTTCCGACACCTTCGTTGATATTTAAGCCATTTGGGCTTGTTCCCATCGTTGAGATGTCCGCTTCAAGATCAGCAAACAAGTGTGGTGCATGAGAAGATGTCGCACCATGAGCGCAATCAAGCGCAATATGAAGTCCTGAGAAGTCTCCAGGGATCGTTTGCTTCAAATATTGCATGTACTTCTGTCCGCCTTCGAAATAATCGCTGACAGACCCTAAGTCACCGCCTACAGGGCGAGGCAATTCATCTGTATCTTTATCTAAAAGAGCTTCGATTTCTGCTTCTTGCTGATCTAACAGTTTAAATCCGTCAGCTCCAAAGAATTTAATTCCATTATCCGCAACTGGATTATGTGACGCCGAAATCATTACTCCAGCTTGTGCGCCAAGTGCTTTCGTTAGAAAAGCAACTCCAGGAGTTGAGATCACCCCTAAACGCATAACTTCTGCACCGATAGATAAAAGGCCTGCAACTAGAGCACCTTCTAGCATTTGACCGGAAATTCGCGTATCGCGTCCGATTAAAATTTTAGGTTTATCTGTATCTTTTGTTAAAATATATCCGCCAAAGCGCCCTAATTTAAAAGCTAGTTCAGGCGTAAGCTCTGTATTTGCAACTCCTCTTACTCCGTCGGTACCAAAATATTTTCCCATTATTGCTCTCTCCTTCAACTATTGACTGCTAGTCTCTGTTTGAATTTCCACGCTGGCTTCTTGAACTGTACCTGCCAGCTCAACATCACCAGGATTTTTCCAATCTATTTTCACTTCATGTGTTCCTTGTTCAAGAGTACTCACATCTACAATTCCTTGCAGATCAGACTTTTTAAGTGAATCGAGCACACTCTTTTTGCCTTTTACCGTAACGTCTACAACACCATCTGCCGGATCTAAAATGGTTGCCTGCTTTTCGTTATTGACCCCGAGCAGTGTTAATGGCACATCATTAAATGTTCGTGTTGTCTCTTGCTCTTGATCCGCTTCTGTTTCTGCTTCTGTTTCAGTTCCTACATCTGTTTTTTCGACATTTACATTTACCGTTACTTCTTTAACAGACACAGAATCAATTCCATCTGGAACCGGAACATCAACTGTGAGTGTAGTATCTTTTTTGATTTTGCTTAAATCTATTGATATTTCTTTAAATGAATCGAATTTATCAAGTGAACTTGTTGTTCCTGTTAAAGTGATCTCACTCGGATCAGAAGTGATGGATTGAAGGGTCAGCCCTTCTTCTAAATCACCTTTTGTACCAATTGAGATCGGTACCGTTTTCTTAGGTTTTTTAATCGGTACAGAAACATCTACTACGCCCGGATTAATCTGTACATCGATTATGTCCCCTTGTTGATTGTATGCACGTAGAGGTACTTTAGTTTGAATAGGTTCATCAGCTTCGCCTACGTCAACAAATCCCGTAATAAATGAAATCTGATTGATCATTCCCTCTGGTCCTGTTACGTTCACCGTTTTTGGCGAGAACTCAATCTCACCTGCTGTATATCCGTCTGGCAGCTTTCTCGTATTCTTTAAGTCCACATTGACGTTCATTTGTTTGGTTACTTTATTATGAAGAATAACATCTACGTAATCAGGGTTAATCTTCGCTTTTACACCGTCAGGCAATCCTTGTACTTGTACTTTTACCCGCTTGTTTCCAGGCTTCATATTCGTTAGATCAATATATACTTCGAATTCCTTATCCACTTTTGTCGCTTTTGTGATCAAACGGCTCGAACCCGTTAGCGTCAGGTCAACGGATGGAGGCAGATCGGTCAAGACGTATTTATCGTCATCAAAATACGGTCTGATCTGTACGTCTTGAATGGTCTCACTTTCCGTATACATTTTTGAGAATATGGAACGGTTTGCGGCTTCTTCCTGTGTTTCCATCGTTACGATTGTATACATCATAAGAGCAAGGAGGAAAGCAATAATTTTTACAAACCATGAACTACTAAGGAGTTTGTCCATTTTTCTTTCCCCTCCAATTCCAGCGGTTTGAGGAAGTGGACTTATTGGCAATAATCAATTCTGCGTTTAACAAATTTCTTAAAGACTCTTCGTCCAGATTCCGATAGATTTCTCCGTTCTTCGTGAGAGAAATCGTACCAGTTTCCTCAGAAACGATAACGGTTACTGCATCTGTTACCTCACTAATCCCTAATGCAGCTCTATGTCTTGTTCCCAATTCTTTCGATACGAACGGACTTTCCGTTAGCGGCAAATAGCAGCCAGCTGCGTATACTTGACTTTGTTTTATAATAACAGCACCATCATGAAGCGGTGTGTTCGGAACAAATATGTTGGTTAAAAGCTCAGAAGTGAGATGGGCTTTAATTGGAATACCTGTTTCCACGTACTCACTCAATCCCGTTTCTCGCTCGATCGACATAATAGCCCCTATACGCCGTTTGGACATATAGTTAGTTGACTTCACAATGGCAGCAATTGCTTTTTCCGTTTCTTCCTCTTCAGGAAGACCTGTACGAGAGAAGAACTTTCCTCGTCCAAGCTGTTCTAACGCACGTCTTAGCTCAGGCTGGAAAATAATAATGATAGCGAGTAATCCATATGTAATCACCTTATCCATCAGCCAAGACATCGTACGAAGGTCGAACGAACTGCTTAGAAACCAAACAACGATAATCACACTGATCCCTTTTAAAAGTTGAACCGCCTTTGTTCCGCGGATCAGCATGATCAGCTTGTAGATTACGTAGGTCACTAATAAAATATCAATGATTTGTGTGATGTAATTAAATATATTAAAATCTGCGATTGGTAACATAAATTCCCTCCCAACCCGGGTTTGTCTGCCAAGTTGAAGTTTTTAAAATCTATAAGTTTTGAAAGTGGTTGATTTCAATGAAGAGTCTTCAATAAAATACACTAAAATATGCTGTTTTTGGCATTCATTGTTGTATTTGAGAGAAGTTGATTTCCTTTACAGATGCTCGCTTTCCGCGGGGCAGGAGTCTCACATCTTCCACTCCAATCAACTTGTCAAAGAAGCATCTGAACAAAAGATTAAAAAAGAAGTACCCCTTTATAAAACAGAACAGCCTTAGAGTATATGTTTTATAGAACAACTTCAAAAAAGATTTAACTTATATATTATAGCATACCTCATTGTAAAGAAAACTTAGCATGGCCTACTCATGTTTTGTTAATGATGTTTCGATGATATTCCATATTAAGCATTTTGAGCAATAAAAAAAGCCGTATGGGGACGGCTCTCATTATGATTATTCATTGTTTCATTATTTGTACTAACCAAAGACTTCAACTTATACCATACCCATTCGACCACTTGACCGATTTCCTGACTGTGGCCCGTTACTTCACCTGCAGAAGCTAGATACTGATTGCCTTTTATGACAGTCACATCACCTTCTACTTTTCCTTCTATTCGAACATCTGCATTTTCAACGACTAAATCGCCTTTTATTGTTTCTCCAGCCGGAACGACTACTACCCGCTCAGATTTCTTTATTTGAAGGTTTCCCTCACCTTTTACAACAGCCAGATCTTGCTGATTATAGCTAGTGAGCACAGATGCGGCCATGAAGAACATAAAGATGGCTGCAGCGGTCAGAGCAGGATGACGTTTCATCCAGCGCTTCCACTTCACTTGCTGTCTCTCTTTTGGCAGTTTAGCCATTACAGCCTCTGTAAAGCCTGCTGGGGCCTTTATATGGGATTGCAGCTGCAGTTCCTTCAATGATTCTGTCAGCAGCTCATATTCTTCTCTACAAGATGCACATTGCTTCAAATGAATTTGAAAGATGTGTTCTTCTTCACTCGTTGCTTCACCATCAAGTACTTTGTTCATTAATTCATCATACACGGAAGCTTCACATTGCATTTTTCTTCACCTCGTTTTTACAACCATTTGAAATACTTTCTTCAGCGCTTCCCGGCCCCGATGTATACGAGTTTTTACTGTTGGTACTGGTATGTCCATAATCTGGCTGATTTCTTCTAATGATAAGTCTTCTACATACTTTAAAAGAATAGCTGTCCGGTATTTTTCAGGAAGCTTCATAATTTCTGCTTGGAGCTCGTTCCATTGTTCATTCTCTGTAACGACTTCTTCGGGTAACGGTTCTTCCGTTGAAAGCTGACTATACATGTTTGCTCCGTCCGTTCCAGGTACTTCTGCATCCAAATAATAATCAGGTTTCTTCTTCCTCAGTCTGTCGATACAAAGATTTGTTGCAATGCGGAATATCCAAGTTGAAAATTTATATTCGTTATTGTACTTACTAATATTACGGTAAGCTCGCAAAAAAGTTTCTTGTGCCAAATCTTCTGCTTCATGTCCATTGCCGACCATCCGGAAACAATGCCGGTAGATTTTATCTTTGAATAGGTCCACAATGCCTTCAAACGCTTCCTGATCCCCTTTTTTTACTTGGGTCACCATATTCGCTATTAAGGCGTCCATTATTTTATCACCACTCGGATTTTATTTACGTACCAGCATTCCATAAGTTTCAAATGTTTTCATATTTTTTTATTTTATCATGTTGCAGAATTTGACGAAATAAAAAGGTATTTTTTTCTAAATATCGTGTTTCAAAAAAATAAGCCCTGGGAATATTAATCATATAAGATATTATGCTGAAACAGAGAGGGGTAGTTTGTATGCATAGAGAATCATTAATTGAACAGATCGAACACTCCAGACAGCAAATGAATGAACTTTCAAAACACCTACCATTAATTGCAGAAGAAGTAGTTGAACTTTCACAGGAAATTGATCAGCTGCTTAATCAATATCAACGCATAAATCAAAAAGAACAGTTGCATCCGTAAAGAGGCAACTGTTTTTATTTTTTCTATCTTATTATAGTAGTTTCTCTCCGAATAAAGAACCCATTAACGCCACAGCAACCGTCGCGGTTTTATTCTTTTCATCTAGAATCGGATTTACTTCTACAAATTCTGCTGATGCAATAATCTCCGCTTCAGCAAGCATCTCCATCGCCAAATGACTCTCTCTGTAGCTGATTCCCCCAAGAACCGGAGTCCCAACACCAGGAGCATCATGTGGATCAAGCCCATCAAGATCAAGACTCAAGTGAACGCCATCTGTATGCGATAAGTACTCAATCGTCTCTTCCATAACCTTTGTCATGCCAAGACGGTCCACTTCATGCATCGTGTATACTTTAATTCCTTTTTCTTTAATAAGTTCTCGTTCACCTTCATCTAGTGATCGAGCTCCGATAATCACGATATTTTCTGGTTTGATTTTCGGTGTATAGTCACTGATGTTCGTTAGTCTCTCATGCCCGATTCCAATGCTCACTGCAAGCGGCATTCCGTGAATGTTTCCACTTGGTGATGTATCGGCTGTATTTAAGTCTCCGTGTGCATCGTACCAAATCACACCTAGGTTCTTATAATTTTTAGAAACACCCGCTAGCGTACCGATCGCAATACTATGATCTCCACCTAAAACGAGCGGGAACTTTTTACTCGTAATAACATCAGAAACGGTTTGTGACAGCTTTTCACTCGCTTCGATTACTCCGTTTAAATTTTTAAGATTTCCTTCGTTTTCAATACTTTGTTTTTCTGGACGAGCAATTTCTATATCACCAAAATCTTCTACGCGATAATCAAGATTTTCAAGACGTTCCACGACACCTGCGTATCGAATCGCGCTTGGCCCCATATCTACACCACGGCGCATTTGTCCTAAATCCATCGGTACTCCGATTACTGTAATATCTTTTAACATTTTTTCTTCCTCCCTTATGAAAAACACAAAAACTAAAGAATCACTATCTCTATTGTAGCTGTAAGGGATTTCATGGTTCAACTGGACAAAATAATGCATAGATATACCAAAAAGAAAGCGCTTCCGACAGTTGTTTACATATTTATGAGGTTTGGGGATTCTTAAGTATTAAAAAAGACCAGAGAAGAATCTGGTCTATAGAATAAATTTGTTTGGATTCATCATCTTTTTTGAGGTAGCATTCGGGTGATGCATAGCCACTTTCATGAACTTTACTGTCCCCTCTCGATGATTTACTGTCCACTCTGTCATTTTTACTGTCCACTTTTAATTTCCCCAGAGTTTTTGCCTCTTCATATTGATTTCTATCAGCAAATAAAAAAACTTCAGGCATCGCCTGAAGTAACATTTGTTATGTAAGTATGTATGGTGGAGCTTAGCGGGATCGAACCGCTGACCTCCTGCGTGCAAGGCAGGCGCTCTCCCAGCTGAGCTAAAGCCCCGAAATTAATGGAGCGGGTGATGAGAATCGAACTCACGACCAGAGCTTGGAAGGCTCTTGTTTTACCACTAAACTACACCCGCA
>NZ_JARUHH010000021.1:0-54655 GCF_043558025.1 Fictibacillus sp. UD | reverse complement strand
GTCTCCCCCTGTTAGAGTAGGACGTCGCTAGGCAAATGAGGAAGATGGATGAAAATCCATCTTCTTTTTTTGTGTTATGAAAGATTGAGGGATCTAGAAAGAGAAAAAAGGAAGAAGATGGCCGCAACCATCTTCCAGCACGCTATATTCTTCAGCATAAGCTCCAAAAATACAACCAAAAGCAGCAAGATCAGCTCATACAACGACCAACCAAGCATAAAACTAACCAAAACACCCCTGATCTCGCCTTCAAAACCTCTCCACATCAACCCAACTAAACTTAATTTCACGGTAATCCTATTTTTATTCACAGTAATCATCTATATTTTCACGGATAAGTGTCATAATTTCACGTATAAAAATTATTATCCGATTTTCGACACCAATTGCTATTAAATACCGAGCACGTTACCAACTGGACTCCTATTAACTAAACTCCTCCATTACAATTAGAGTACAAGCAAATCCCCACACCTTATTTCCACAAAGATTTATGCTACACTAGAAACTAAAAACAATGGGGAGGCCATATATAATGAAAAACGTTCATTTTGATACTTCCAGTGTACATCCTAGTGGTCATAACAGTGTAAAGTCGGTAAGTAAAATCAATCCGATCTACCAGACATCGGCTTTTTCTTTTACAGACTTAGATGATTTAGAGGATTATTTTAGAGGAAAGAACGATTACTTATATACAAGAATGAACAATCCCAACCAGAATGATTTTGCGAATGGCGTAGCTCAGCTGGAACAAGCTCCTGCGGGGGTCGTGACTTCATCGGGTATGTCAGCCATTTTAGTCGGCATCTTATCCGTTGTTCAAAGCGGTGATCATATCTTAGTATGTGATGATCTCTATGGAGGAACATATCAGCTTCTCTCTGATGATTTAAAGAGCTTTGGAATCGAGACGACATTCGTTTCCTTTAAAGATACCGAAGAAATAAAAAGAAATATTCAATCCAATACAAAACTGATCTATTCAGAATCCATAACAAATCCTCTGTTGCGTGTAGAAGAACTAGAGTCACTTGTTGCAATTGCTAAAGAACATGATCTTACAACGATGATTGATAACACTTTTGCAACGCCTTATGTGTTACAGCCGTTCACGAAGGGTGTAGATTTAGTTGTTCACAGTGCAACCAAATATCTGAATGGGCATAGTGATGTTACAGCTGGAGTTGTTGTCGGCAGGGAAGATCTCGTTGTAAAAGCACAAGCAAAAATGATTCATCTTGGCTGTAATCTTGGACCGTTTGATGCGTGGCTGGCTTCAAGAGGATTAAAGACGTTAAGCGTGCGTATGGAGCGTCATATCTCTAACGCAACCGAATTAGCACGTGAGCTAAAAGAAACAGCAGGAATTAAAACCGTATACTATCCTGAGTTTGTGAGCGAAACCGGGAATTCATCCATTGTTACAATCGAACTCGACGAACAAAGTGATGTGCATACATTCTTTAAGTCTTTGGATTGGGTTCATATTGTTCCAACTCTAGCGGGTGTTGAAACAACTGTATCCTATCCATTAGGGACGTCTCACCGTTCATTGCCAGCAGAGACATCTGAGAAGCTTGGAATAAACAAAAATGTAATCCGTATATCAGTTGGAATTGAAAACATTGATGATATTTGCAAGGTATTCAAAAACGCTGCTGAAAAAGCCCTAAAAGTATAGTACTTTAGGGCTTTAAATTGTAATAAAAACGAATTGTCCTACTTTGTCGAATTATGATATGATATCCGAGTGAAAGCGCTTCATCATATACATCAAGGGAGGCATAAAAATGAAGCCGAAACAAGAATTACATCGAGGGCTCGAGGAAAGACATATTACGCTTATGTCACTCGGAGCTGCTATTGGAGTTGGCTTATTTTTAGGTTCAGCTTCAGCGATTGAAATGGCGGGGCCAGCAATTTTACTTGCTTATGCACTCGGTGGATCCGTAATGTTTATCATTATGCGAGCACTAGGGGAGATGGCGATTCATCAGCCTGTTGCAGGGTCTTTTAGCCGATATGCAAAAAACTATATTGGACCACTCGCTGGTTATTTAACTGGCTGGAATTATTGGTTCTTATGGATCGTAACATGTATGGCGGAAATAACAGCTGTAGGTATTTATATGAAGATGTGGTACCCAGATGTGCCAACATGGATTTGGGCGTTAGCCGCATTGGTCATCATGGCCAGCGTTAACCTTCTTGCGATTAAAGCATATGGAGAGTTTGAGTTCTGGTTTGCTTTAATTAAGATCGTTGCCATCGTATTGATGATTGTTACAGGTTTAGGCATGATTTTATTTGGTTTTGGTAACGGTGGCGTTGCGACAGGAATCAGTAACCTTTGGGAGAATGGCGGATTTGCTCCGAATGGAGTGCAGGGAATCCTCATGTCCATGCAGATGGTTATGTTTGCATTCTTAGGGATTGAGATGATAGGTGTAACAGCAGGAGAGGTAAAGAATCCTGAAAAATCGATTGCTAGAGCCGTAAACACTGTTTTCTGGCGTATCCTTTTATTTTACGTTGGGGCATTATTTGTTATCATGTCCATTTATCCGTGGGATCAGATCGGAACGCAAGGAAGTCCGTTTGTGCTTACATTTGAAAAAATCGGTATCGGGCAAGCTGCTGGTATCATTAACTTTGTTGTTCTAACAGCAGCATTATCAAGCTGTAACAGTGGAATTTTCAGTACAGGTCGAATGCTGTTCAACCTAGCAGAACAAAAACAAGCACCACCAGGCCTTCATAAAGTAAGTAAAACAGGTGTACCGTCTGTAGCCGTATTAGTTTCTGCTGCAGCACTTTTAATTGGTGTAATCCTGAATTACTTAGTTCCTGAAAAAGTATTCGTTTGGGTGACAAGTATTTCAACGTTCGGAGCGATCTGGACGTGGTCCATTATCCTCGTCTCACAGCTTAAGTTCCGTAAAGGTTTAAGTGCAGAGGAAAAGAAAGCATTGAAATTTAAAGTGCCGTTCTTCCCATATGGATCATATATCGCACTAGCTATTCTTATTTTCGTGGTGGGAATCATGGCATACTTCCCAGATACACGAATCGCTTTGATTGTTGGGCCGTTCTGGTTAATATTACTAACAGTTATCTATTATGCAAAAGGGTTTAACAAACGCCCTGAAAACAACAATAAAGCAGCATAAACAGCAGGCACTGGAAAAAAATAAAATTTCCGGTGCCTAATATTTTTAAAACACTTGCATCATACTAATAAACGTGATATATTAATAAATGTCCGAAACAGTTGTTATCTAAAACCAGAAAAACAACATTTTATAACGTCGCGGGGTGGAGCAGTCTGGTAGCTCGTCGGGCTCATAACCCGAAGGTCGCAGGTTCAAATCCTGTCCCCGCAACCAAATTTATTTCATGCTCTTATAACTACATCAATTACATACAAGCTGGACCCGTGGTGTAGTGGTTAACATGCCTGCCTGTCACGCAGGAGATCGCCGGTTCGACCCCGGTCGGGTCCGCCACTTTCAAAAAACGAAACAAGGTTTCGTGTTTTTTTATGTCCAAAAGTAAGTTAAACTAAAAATATACTACTGTCACCTTAGGAGTTTTATTATGATCCTAAGGCTTTTTTATAATTTGATTTGTTTTAGAAAGCTGATGCTCAGTTGTCCTTTAGGGCTGTTGATTTCCGCTCCAGGTGCTTCGCTTTCCGCGGGGCAGACGGTGAGCCACATTCTTAACGTTTCACTTTTAAGTGTCTCACCTGCCTACCTGTCCCGCAGGAGTCTCGCACCTTGCACTCCAATCAACTTATTCATTGAAGTCCTTTAGAAAAAAGCTAACAGCAATTATCTATTTAGAGAACAAACTAAAGTTAAGGCCAGAGAGAGGAGCTCATCCATGGTTAAAGATGAATTTGACTGGATTAAAAGCATCACACCTCAGCACTTCTTTCAAAAAGAATTAGTGGCAGGCATTGGTGATGATGCTGCTCTTTTCTCTGTGAGCGAACACATGGACCAAGTAGTATGTGTCGATACAATGGTTGAAGATGTCCATTTTACAAGAAATACGTTATCACCCTATCAAGTGGGTTTCAAAGCGCTTGCTGTGAACGTAAGTGATATTGCAGCGATGGGCGGTATTCCTCAGTTCTATTTAGTCTCTATTGCTATATCTCCAGACTGGAACGAAAAAGAGCTGCAAGAAATCTATGAAGGTATGGCCGAACTTGCGAAGACGTTTCATATCGATCTCATTGGCGGAGACACCGTTTCAACAAAAGGCCCTCTAGTATTAACGGTGACGGTTATTGGAAAAGTAGAAAAAGGGAGACATCTTTTTCGAAGCAATGCAAAGCCGGGTGATTCCGTATTTTTAACAGGTACAACAGGTGAATCTGCTGCGGGGCTCAATTTATTACTCGAGAAAACAAGGCATTCCGTTTTTACAGATAACGAGAAACAGTGGGTTCAGCAGCATCAAATGCCTGCACCTCATATTCAGCAAGGAAGAATTCTCGCTAAGAGTGGTTTTCGAGTATCACTGAACGATGTTAGTGATGGAATTGCAAGTGAACTAAATGAAATTGCAGAATCAAGCGGTGTCACGATACATATCCAGAGTGGCATGCTACCTGTAAGTCCCACTTTCGCTGAATTACAAGAAAACAATAGGCTTACCCACCAATTATATGGGGGAGAAGATTATGTGCTAGTTGGAACGGCTTCTAAAGAAGACTTTGTGAAACTGGCTGCAGCATTCCAACAACATTCCCTTCCCCTATATGAAATCGGGAAAGTTGGAGAAGCTGATAAGACAGCGGTTTATCTGCATAAGAAGGATGAGGAGCCAGAACTTCTCGAGAAAAAAGGTTTTAATCATTTTAGGGAAAGGTAAGGAGAAGGCATGAGTACATATCATTACAAAACGAAGTCAGCGGAAGAAACGATGTCTTTTGCGGAAAAGCTGGGCTCTATTCTTCAAAAAGGAGATGTGCTTACTCTTGCTGGAGATCTTGGAGCAGGTAAGACGACTTTCACAAAAGGGCTCGCAAAAGGACTCGGAATTACGCGCACAGTGAACTCTCCTACTTTTACTATCATTAAAGAATACAAAGGCCGGTTGCCGTTATATCATATGGACGTGTATCGTTTAGAAGACTCTGATGAAGATCTAGGCTTTGAAGAGTATTTCTCAGGTGACGGAGTCTGTGTGGTTGAGTGGGCAGTTTTTATAGAAGAGTATTTGCCAGAGGAAAGATTGGAGCTCGTGATCTTGCATAAAGGCGATGAAGAGCGCGAGATACAAGTAACACCTATCGGCAACAGATACGAAGAACGTGTTAAGGAGATTATGTAATGAAAGTTCTTGCAATAGATACATCCAATCTTGTGATGGGGATCTCTGTATTGGATGAAGGAAAAGTGCTCGGTGAGTATATTACAAATTTAAAAAAGAATCATTCGATACGAGTCATGCCAGCAATTGAAGAAGTGCTTAAAGAGACAGGCGTAAAACCTGCTGATCTGGATCGAATCGTGGTTGCCAAAGGACCAGGATCTTATACAGGAGTTCGAATCGGCGTAACAATCGCAAAGACACTCGCTTGGACGCTGAAAAAAGACCTTGTAGGTGTCTCGAGTTTAGAAGTTTTAGCTCAAAGCGGTAAATATTTTGACGGGTCTGTGGTGCCGCTATTTGATGCGCGCCGTACGCAATTATTTACAGGGCTTTACGGCCAAGATGAATCAGGAGAATTTCAAAATCTTTGGGAGGACCGGATCATTTTATTAAGTGATTGGCTGGAAAAGGTGAAAACATTAGATAAGAGAATTTTATTTGTTGGAAACGATCTTCCACTGCATCAGGACACGATAAAAGAAGTGTTAGGAGATCAAGCTGTAATTGGCACTGTATCGGATCATAATCCGCGGCCGAGTGAACTAGGCCGTATCGGAATGTTGAGAGATCCGGATGATATCCATTCGTTTACTCCAAGCTATCTTCAGTTGGCTGAAGCAGAAGTGAACTGGCTGAAGTCACAGGGGAAGTAGGGATAACTGATGGGAGAGGCTTATACATTCAGGTTGGCAAAAGTAAGTGATATTGATGATATTTTAGGGATTGAGCAAGCATCGTTTACCGTTCCTTGGTCCAGAGAAGCTTTTTATAGAGAGATTGTTGAGAACCAATTTGCCTATTACCTCGTGATTGAAGATTCCTTTCAGCCGATCGGTTATTGTGGAATCTGGCTTGTTATGGACGAAGCACACGTAACGAATATTGCGATTCTGCCGTCGTACAGAGGGAGACGGCTTGGGGAAATGCTCATGAAAGAAGCCATTAAGCTTGCGAAAGCACAGGGTGCTCGAACGATGACGCTAGAAGCGCGCGTAAGCAATCATGTTGCGCAGAATTTATATAAAAAGCTTGGATTTGAAGCAGGCGGTATTCGAAAAAACTATTATAGCGATAATGGTGAAGATGCTTTAGTAATGTGGGTGGAATTATGATAAAAAATGAATTGATATTAGCGATAGAAACAAGCTGTGATGAAACAGCGGTTGCGATTCTAAAGAACGGCACAGAGCTGCTCGCAAACGTTGTTGCCTCTCAAATAGAGAGTCATAAACGATTCGGCGGTGTCGTTCCTGAGGTGGCGTCACGCCATCATGTGGAACAAATTACGATCGTGATCGAAGAAGCCTTGAATCAAGCGGAAATTGAGCCTTCGGATTTAACAGCAGTCGCTGTAACAGAAGGTCCTGGGTTAGTCGGCGCGCTTTTGATCGGTGTTAATGCTGCTAAAGCATTTGCCTTTGCACACGGCTTGCCGCTCGTTCCTGTACATCATATTGCAGGACACATCTATGCAAACCGACTTGTAAAAGAGATGACTTTTCCATTGCTGTCCCTAATCGTTTCTGGCGGACATACCGAGCTTGTTTTAATGGAGGAGCACGGAACGTTTAAAGTAATCGGTGAAACGAGGGACGATGCAGCAGGGGAAGCGTATGACAAAGTGGCGCGAACGCTGAACATGCCGTACCCAGGCGGTCCTCATATCGATAAGCTGGCGCAAGAAGGGGAACCGAACATTGACTTGCCTCGAGCTTGGCTAGAACCGGATTCACTTGATTTTAGCTTTAGCGGGTTGAAGTCTGCAGTAATCAACACGGTTCACAATGCAGCGCAGCGCGGTGAAGTGATTAAACCGGAAGACTTAGCAGCAAGCTTTCAAGCGAGCGTTGTGGAAGTGCTTGTGGAAAAAACGTACCGTGCTGCAGAGCAATATAACGTGAAGCAAGTATTGCTAGCTGGTGGAGTAGCTGCAAACAAAGGTCTTCGCCAAACGTTAGAGAAGCGGTTTGCTGGAACACAGTATGACCTAGTGATTCCACCGCTGCACTTATGCACAGATAATGCGGCTATGATTGCTGCCGCGGGCAGTGTTGCGTATCAAAAGGGTACGCGAGGAGACATGTCATTAAATGGTGTGCCAGGACTTGATTTAGAAGCGCAATAAAAAGGTAAGCTCTTTTCCTAATGGGGAAAGAGCTTTTTTATTTATCGACCGAAGTAGACCTCATTCGACACAATATCCCTTATTTTTTGTGGAAAAGTTATGCACAGGATTGTGGATAATGTGGACAAAGCTTTTGAAACATTTGTAATAAAGGGTTTATGTTATACACAATTCACATAAAGTATACACATGTTCGTGTGGATAAAGTGGATAACTTGAATTTAAAAATGAAATCCACAAGTCGAACTGTGGATAAATGATAAAGCTGACATGCCTCACAACTTTGTGAGGATGCCAGCCTTTAGTTTATGCGTTCTGCAGTTCTTCCCATTCTTCCATTAAGGATTCCATTTCTTCGTTCAACTTATCTAGCTGCGATTGGAACTCTTGTGTTTTTTCGTAGTCTTGGAATACTTCTGGTTTACAAAGCTCGCCCTCTGCGTAAGTTATCTTGCTTTCGAGCCCTTCTAAAAGACCTTCGATTTCCTCAATGCGGCGCTGGCGTTTTCGATCTTGTTTTTTCGCTTCTTTATCGATTGAGTTTTTTGCACCGTTCACCTGGTTTGAGGAAGGTGTGTTTACTGCGTTTTCTGCTTTCTGACGCTCAGCAATTTCTTCCCGGGCTTTCATCTCGTTCTTTTTCTCTGTGTAATAGTCGTAGTCACCCAAATATTCGGTCATACCGGTTGGTGCGAGTTCAACGACCTTCGTTGCGATGCGGTTTATAAAATAACGGTCATGCGACACGAATAGGATCGTACCTGGATAAGAAATTAGTGCTTGTTCAAGGATTTCTTTGCTATCCAAATCCAAATGATTCGTCGGCTCGTCCAGGAGAAGGAGGTTCCCTTTTTCCATCATAAGTTTTGCAAGTGCAAGCCGTGCTTTTTGACCTCCGCTTAACTCCGTAACAAGCTTCAGCACATCGTCACCGCTAAACAGGAACTGTCCGAGTATAGAACGAATCTCTTTTTCCGTTTTTTCCGGATAGTCATCCCACAGTTCGTTTAAAAGTGTTTTGCGTGAATGGAGGTCCGCCTGTTCTTGATCATAATGAGAGATCTTCAGCCCGCTGCCATAGCGTATATCGCCCGATATGAGCGGCAATTTTTTTCGAATGACTTTAAGCAGAGTCGATTTGCCGATTCCGTTGGGTCCGACAATCGCCACGCTATCCTGGCGGTTAACTGCTAATTGAACGTTTTTAAATAGCGGTTCATCGTCTTCATAACCCGTACTCACATTCTCGAGCTTCAGCACGTCATTGCCGCTTTGTTTTTCAATATCAAACGAGAAGGAAGCAGACTTTTCAGCACCAGCGGGACGCTCTTTCAGCTCCATCTTCTCAAGCTGCTTACGACGGCTTTGAGCTCGTTTCGTTGTAGAAGCACGCACAATGTTACGCTGAATAAAATCTTCTAACTTCGCCACTTGATCTTGCTGCTTCTCAAACTCTTTCATCTCTTGAGCAAATCGCTCTGCTTTTTGCTCGAGATAGCTAGAATAGTTTCCTACGAATCGGAATGATCGCTTTCTCGATACTTCATAAACAGTCGTTACAATCTTATCGAGGAAATAACGGTCATGGGAAACGATCAATATACCGCCTGGATAACTCTGTAAATACTGCTCAAGCCACGTTAGTGTTTTGATGTCTAAGTGGTTGGTCGGCTCATCAAGAATAAGAAGATCCGGCTTCGTTAAAAGGAGCTTTGCCAGCGCAAGGCGTGTTTTTTGCCCACCGCTCAGTGTATTGATCTTCGTATCGCGATCAAAATCGGCAAATTGAAAGCCGTGCAGCACAGTGCGGATCTCAGCTTCGTACTGATAGCCGCCTTCATCTTTAAACGTGACTTGCAGTGCGTCGTAGTCTTTAAGGAGGCGTTCGTATTCAACTTCATTTTCGAGGACTTCCGGATCGCCCATACGCGCTTCCATCTCACGCAGCTTTTTTTCTTTTTTACGAATATCTTCAAAAACAGAAAGCATCTCGTTCCAAATTGTTTCATCAGAGTCCAGTCCTGCGTCTTGCGCTAGGTATCCTGTCTTAACGTCTTTTGGAATCATGATATGACCAGAATCATAAGAATACTCTCCTGTAATCACACGAAGCAGCGTGGACTTGCCAGCACCGTTTCTACCAACTAAAGCAATGCGCTCACCTTTTTGAACTTCTAATTTTATATTCGATAAAATGACGTCCGCACCAAAAGACTTCGTAACGTCTTGAACTTGTAAAATAATCATTGTAATTTCACCTCTGTAAAAACGGGTGGTTTTAATTAAAGACTCTGTTTCAAAAGATTGTTTTACTTAAAAATGCAGTAAAAATACTTCTTTGAAAAGTTGGTTGTAGCGCAAGGTGCGAGACTCCTGCGGGACAAGCGGTCAGGTGAGACCCTTAATGGCGCAAAGCGGCAAGGGGCTCACCGCCTGCCCCGCGGAAAGCGAAGCGCCTGAAGCGGAAATCAACTACTTTCAACATGCAATCAGTCTTTAAATAACAATCAAACCCTGTCTACTTAGTAGTTTAGCGTAGTTTGGAGATTCGCGCCAACAAAGGGAATGTTCAACATTTTGCAATAATTACAAGTAAAATCATAACGACAATAAAAGCGGTTTCGTGTATATTCATCATGAGGAGGGGTTTTATGATAGAGTTTACCCATTTTAACGAAGAAGGCCGTGCTCGAATGGTCGATATTTCGGAAAAAGAAACATCTCACCGAACAGCGATAGCGGTAAGCGGGGTAACCGTTTCAGAAGAAGTCTTCCTTAAAATTAAAGATAATGGATTTAAAAAAGGGGACGTTCTAGCCGTAGCGCAGGTCGCTGGAATCATGGCTGCCAAAAAGACCTCTGACTGGATTCCGATGTGCCACCCACTATCACTTACAGGTGTTGATCTATCCTTTCACTGGGATGAATTGGTGAACCGCTACTATAAATTAAATATACAAGCTGAAGTTAAAACAAAAGGAAGCACCGGCGTTGAGATGGAAGCATTAACTGCGGCTTCTGCTGCAGCTCTTACCGTCTATGACATGTGTAAAGCGGCAGACAAAGGAATGGTGATCGGGCCTACATATCTTGTGTCCAAAACAGGAGGAAAGAATGGCGACTTTCTACGTTCTTCAAGCCCTGACAAAGTATGATACAATAGGAATAGATAAGCTTTCTACACATGGAGGGCTCCATATATGAACCAAGAACAGTTAAAAATACCACATGCAACAGCAAAACGGCTGCCCTTGTATTATCGTTTTTTGAAAAACTTATCATCTTCCGGTAAACAAAGGGTATCATCAGCTGAATTAAGTGAAGCGGTTAAAGTAGATTCTGCAACGATTCGCAGAGATTTTTCCTACTTTGGCGCATTAGGTAAAAAGGGTTATGGCTACAATGTTAATTATCTGTTGTCGTTTTTCGCGAAAACCTTGAACCAAGACGAAACAACAACAGTGGCGTTAATTGGAGTAGGTAACTTAGGCACGGCCTTTTTGCACTACAATTTCACCAAAAATAATAATACAAAGATAGAAATCGCATTTGATGTAGATACAGCCAAAATCGGTACAGAGATAGCGGGAGTACCCATCTACCACACGGAAGACATCGAGCAAGAACTGCAGAAGCGGAACATCGATGTTGCCATTCTCACCGTACCCGTAGGAGCGGCTCAGCCGATCGCGGATCAGCTCGAGCGCGCAGGTGTAACGGGGATATTGAACTTTACACCAGCTAGGTTAACGGTCTCGCCAAAAATTCGTGTGCATCATATTGATTTAGCCGTTGAATTACAATCACTTGTTTATTTTATGAAAAACTACTCTTAAAACAAGGAGGTAATCTTTATGTTAGGACCAGGAAGTATCGCAGTAATCGGACTTGCAGCTCTTGTTATGTTTGGGCCAAAAAAGCTGCCTGAGTTAGGGAAAGCTGCAGGGAAAACGCTTCGCGAGTTCAAGAATGCTACAAAAGGCATGATGGACGAAGAAGATGACAACAAAAAGGAAAGCGAACAACTGAAGAAGTAAGGATGTTTTTCTATGACCTCTGAAAAAAATATGTCGCTATACGGTCACATTGGCGAATTAAGAAAGCGTATCATGTGGGCAATTCTAGCCTTCTTTTTGTTCTTGATCGCAGGATTTTTCTTAGCGAAGCCCGTAATTGTATATCTGCAAAGTGATCCAATTGCAAAGAACATTCAGATGAACGCTTTTCATCTAACTGACCCACTGAATGTCTACATGACGTTCGCCTTCTTTATCGGGCTCGTCTTATCAGCACCAGTGGTCTTATATCAGCTTTGGGCATTCATCAGCCCTGGGCTTTACGAGAACGAAAGAAAAGTAACATTGATGTACATTCCGATTGCGTTCGTGCTCTTTTTAACAGGACTTGCATTTTCTTACTTTATTCTATTTCCATTCGTCGTAAGTTTTATGGGAAATGTCGCTGAGGCCTTAAGTGTTGAAGGAGAATACGGAATTCAGGAATACTTCTCGTTCCTATTCAACATCACTCTGCCGTTCGGATTGTTATTCCAGTTCCCAGTCTTGATCATGTTTTTAACAAGACTCGGTATTGTAACACCTGATTTGTTAAAGAGCATCCGGAAGGTAGCCTACTTTGGAATCTTAGTAGTAGCGGGTCTCATCACACCGCCAGAACTGCTGTCACACTTAATGGTTACGTTCCCGCTTATACTTTTATATGAGATTAGCATTATCATATCGAGAACAGCATACAAAAAAAGAATGAAAGCAGAAGTCGAAGCCCTCGTGAAGGAACGAGAAGCTGAGGCAGAATCCGCTTTTCATGATTAAAAAAGAGGATTGCTCCAAGTGGAGGATCCTCTTTTTTTTGCGGAAAATTAAAGTGGACAGTAAAAATGGCAGAGTGGACAGTAAATTTACAAAAGTGGACAGTAAATCAGCGAAAGTCGACAGTAAAACTCAAAAAGTGGACAGTATTTTCGTAAAAGTCGACAGTAAGCTCTGAGGAGGCTGTGCTTGCAGGCAGACTGTCAAATTGACGAGTGAATCTGTCTGATTCGAAGATTAATCTGTCGGATTGGTCACATAATCTGTCCAATTCAAAATTCACCACCATCAAACAAAAAAACTGCCTCCATCAAGGGGCAGTTTTTGCTATTATTTCTTCTTCCGTTTTCTTTTTAAGTGGTTGTTTAAAGCGAAATAGCGGATGGCATTGGCAAAATCAAAGGTTGCTACGACCATTGTAATGATCGTCCAGAAGCTCGTCATGCCGTATTCGTTAGAGTAGTGGACAGCCAAGTATGTAAAGACAAGTCCGATCCCTAAATATAAAAATGCCATAAACAGTGGTGATGTCTTCATAATAGTCCTCCAATAATCAATTGCGCTGTTTCTAGCTGCTTTTCCATCTTCTGAATCTCGTCAGCAAAGAATACTTGAACGATCAGAACGAGCGTATTCATGGCAACGTGTGCCGCGATCGGAACAATGAGGCGTTTTGTGCGAACATAAAGGTACGCGAACGTGAAGCCCATTGCCGTATAGATTAATAAGTGTGTAAAGTCCGCATGAACAGCAGCAAAGATTAGAGAACTGATCAAAGCAGAGATAAAGAAGTTAAAGCGTTTATGAAGAGAGCCGAAAATAATCTTTCGGAAGATGATCTCTTCTAGTATTGGCCCAACGATGGCCGTTACAATCATAAAATATTTTACGTTTTTCACGATTTCAACAAGGTTTTTCGTATTTTCAGATCCTGGCTGTATGCCAAACAGATTCATTTCGATCATGCTGGCGATAATTTGAGCGGCATACGCCATAAAAATTCCGATGATCGACCATAGGACTGCAGAACCTCTTGATACGCGCTCAGAGTCTCTGTGCCTGCTTTTCATTTCAGGAATCAGCATGTAAAGGATGATAATAAGAGCGGCGATGAAACTGATCGTTCCCCACATTCCAAATAGTTGTTTTCTAGGAACACCAAGTTCGTTTAGAAGAGGAACTCCGATGTAGCCTGAGAATTGCATAGCGATATATATGAAGATGATCCACCAATATTTTTTCTTCAAATTACCTTCTCCTTTACTTCCGCACCCAATAATTTAAGTCTGATACCTCTTTATATGCTTACCCATTTTAACATAGAATAGGCAGGGCTCGCGAGGATATCGAATTTAAGAAGAATTCAGATTAAATTTTAAATTTCCCGCTTGCAAAATTTTTTAGTTTTATTTATTATTAGAAATGGAGTTAGCACTCACTAACCAAGAGTGCTAATAAGAAATTCTTTTAACTATTTAAGGAGGGTGTTTCACTTGTTAAAGCCATTAGGTGACCGTATTATTATTGAGCTTGTAGAAGGTGAAGAAAAAACTGCAAGCGGCATTGTATTGCCAGATTCAGCAAAAGAAAAGCCTCAAGAAGGAAAAGTTGTTGCTGTAGGTACGGGCCGTGTGACGGATAACGGCGAGCGTATCTCTTTAGAAGTTTCTGAAGGAAACACGATTATTTTCTCAAAATACGCTGGTACAGAAGTAAAGTACCAAGGTAAAGAATACTTGATTCTTCGTGAGTCTGACGTATTAGCGATCGTAGGCTAATCGTTAGGTAACTTGGAAGCTTCAATATTTTGAAGCTACATAAATAAAGCATATGTAAGTCACTAACTTTTAAAATTAATGGGAGGGTTTTTACATGGCTAAAGATATTAAATTTAGTGAAGACGCACGCCGCTCAATGCTTCGTGGTGTTGATGCGCTAGCGAACGCTGTAAAAGTAACACTTGGACCAAAAGGACGCAACGTTGTGCTTGAGAAGAAATTCGGTTCTCCTCTAATCACAAATGACGGTGTGACAATCGCAAAAGAAATCGAACTTGAAGATGCATTCGAAAACATGGGTGCTAAGCTTGTAGCTGAAGTTGCGAGCAAAACGAACGACGTAGCAGGAGACGGAACAACTACTGCGACAGTTCTTGCTCAAGCGATGATCCGCGAAGGATTAAAGAACGTAACAAGCGGAGCAAACCCAATGGTACTTCGTAAAGGGATCGAAAAAGCAACGGCTGCTGCTGTTCAAGAATTAAAAGCGATCTCTAAACCAATCGAAGGCAAAGAGTCTATCGCGCAAGTTGCGGCAATCTCTGCAGCTGACGAAGAAGTAGGACAATTGATTGCTGAAGCGATGGAGCGCGTTGGAAACGACGGCGTTATCACAATCGAAGAATCTAAAGGATTCACAACAGAGCTTGAAGTGGTTGAAGGTATGCAGTTCGACCGTGGATACGCATCTCCATACATGGTAACAAACTCTGACAAGATGGAAGCAGAGCTTGAGAACCCGTACATCCTTATCACAGATAAGAAGATTACGAACATCCAAGAAATCCTTCCAGTACTTGAGCAAGTGGTACAACAAGGAAAATCTCTATTGTTAATCGCTGAAGACGTTGAAGGTGAAGCACTTGCTACATTAGTAGTTAACAAGCTTCGCGGAACATTCAATGCAGTAGCTGTAAAAGCTCCTGGATTCGGTGACCGCCGTAAAGCTATGCTAGAAGACATCGCAGTACTAACTGGCGGTGAAGTAATCACAGAAGAGCTAGGTCTTGACCTTAAGACTGCGAACATCACGCAGCTTGGTACAGCATCTAAAGTTGTGGTAACGAAAGAGAACACAACAATCGTAGAAGGTGCTGGAGATTCTTCTAAGATCGCAGCTCGTGTTAATCAAATCAAAGCACAACTCGAAGAAACAACTTCTGAGTTTGATAAAGAAAAATTACAAGAGCGCTTAGCTAAATTAGCTGGTGGAGTAGCAGTAATCAAAGTTGGTGCAGCTACAGAAACTGAGCTAAAAGAGCGCAAACTTCGTATCGAAGACGCACTAAACTCAACGCGTGCAGCGGTTGAAGAGGGTATCGTATCCGGTGGTGGTACAGCTCTAGTTAACGTGCTAAAAGCGATCGCTCAAGTAGAAGCGACAGGCGATGAGTTAACAGGTGTGAAACTAGTACTTCGTGCACTAGAAGAGCCAGTTCGTCAAATCGCACACAACGCAGGTCTTGAAGGATCTGTAGTAGTTGAGCGTCTGAAGAACGAAGAAATCGGAGTTGGATTTAACGCTGCAACTGGCGAGTGGGTAAACATGTTCGAATCAGGAATCGTTGACCCAACAAAAGTTACACGTTCAGCTCTACAAAACGCAGCATCCGTATCTGCAATGTTCCTAACAACAGAAGCAGTAATCGCGGATAAGCCAGAAGAAAACGCTGGCGGCGGAATGCCTGACATGTCCGGTATGGGCATGGGTGGAATGGGCGGCATGATGTAACTTGCCTCTCCAAGCCTTTATATCTAAGGGTTTGTGAGTAGGGTGTGAGTGAAATGTTAACATTTTGATAACATAAGGATCTTAAATGAGGCTTCTCAATAGTTCACTGAACTTTTGGGAGGCTTCTTTTTTTGTCTTTTGTAACATGTAAATAAACAATTTTATTTTATTTTTTTTGAAATATTTTCTCAATTAACAAGATATCCTTAAATCATTTATTAGAGCTTTATGTTATGTAGCAGCTCGTTCAGCTATGAATAAAATGATAAAAGGCTTTTTTTATCTCTTCATGTAAAAATTTGTATGATGATATTGTTGAGTAATGTAAAATTAATAGTATGAAAGGTGGTTGTTTAATTAATTTTATTCAGACCTTTATTGTTTAACTTATATCTATCAAGATGTAGTTGATTTTATGGATGATGAGTATTTTGTTTGATTTTGAATTTTATTAGGCAAAATTCGAATAGATAAAATCTTCTTTCTTCCTATCACATGAAGGAAGAAAGAATAAATGCTGGATTTTAAAATATTCAATATCAAATATTAATGTTAAAAGGCACTTAAAAATATTGATTACATATATCCATTCAAAAACTGCAGTTAAATCCTTGAACTGCTAGGAATTTTAAAATTTAAAGTGAGAAATTAAGCACTATTTAAGTGATTACTTTTACTCACTACAGATTTACACCATATCTATTTAGGGAAATTAAAGAACAAAAAAGGAATGAAACAATGAAGAATGATGCACAACTTGATAAAGACTTGTTAACAGCGTTACGCCCATATCAAATAGAAGCCTTATGCATGATTAGACAATATATTTCTAGTGATTCAATGAAACAAGCACTTGTTAAAATGCCAATGGGGACAGGGAAATCAACAGTTATTGCAGTAACAGGTTCTGAGCTTACTCCTAGTCAATCTGTAATTGTAGTGACATCAACAAAAGCTGTTAGAGATCAATTAATAAAAGATATATCGGAGGAAGTATGGTTAAAGATGGGGCTGACAAAACGTCCTCCTAAAACTGTTTATATGCTTAAACCGTCTACTTTAACAAACATACCAGATTCACCAACTATTTTTGTTAGTACCATTCAAGCATTACTTACTCTTAAAGAAAATTACGTTGATCAATTTAAAAACCTTCAAAACAAAGTAGATTTAGTATTGTTTGATGAGGGACATAAGGAACCTGCTAGTACGTGGCAATCAGTTATAAGATCATTTGGAAAAAAGATTGTTCTATTTACAGCAACTCCAGTTCGTAATGATAGTAATAAATTTCAACTCGATATTAATTTTACATATACATACTCATATGAAAAGGCAAAAAAACATGGGTATATTAGAGATATTACCTTTGAATATATGCACATTGATAACGAAATAAAGACGTTTGCAGAAAGGATTTATAATAGATTTAAAGATTATGTTGTTAAGGAATCTTGTGACGAAGGAGAAATAAAATGTATTATCCGGTGTGGGAATGCCGATGAAATTCGAGCAATGGTAGAAGAATTGAAGGATAAGATATCAGTAATTGGTATACATGAACGGTTTAAGAATGATAGTAATGATTTATTAACAGACCATGTTCCAGAAAATCTTAGAACAAGCGATATAAGCATCTGGATTCATCAAAATAAACTCATAGAAGGTATTGATAATCAACAATTCAGTATATTAGGTATTTATGAACCACTACCTGATCCACGTTCATTAATTCAACAAATAGGTCGGGTAATCAGAAAAGGAAGTGAATCTAGAAAGGCAATAATATTACTAAGAGAGAATGAATCGTATCAAAAAGAGTGGTGGGATTCATATATAGAATATGAAAGATTAATATCTTTAAATCCTGAAGAGATAGTATTCAAATACAATGATTATTTTATGAAGGTCAGAGAGGCAAATCCATCTACAACTTATCTAAATAAAAAATTTTTAAAACGTTTTTCAGTGAATTCTGACCAGACGGTTGAAGAAAGAATAAAAAAATATCAATTGCCAATGAAGGCAAACGTTTTTGAAGCTATTGACCATATTGGTGATGTGCAGTCGTATATTGAGTCTTTTAGTGAAAAAATTATAGATGATTTTAATAGTTTAGATTTTTTAATTTTAGACAAAATTAACATATTAGATAAACGAACTGCATGTATCATTTATTCCAGATACGAAAATAGTAGTATCTTGGTTAATGATAGCTTCCTTGAAATCAAATTAGAAATTGCGGTATTTCGTTTTTTACAGAATAAGTTGTATTACCATGCTAGCAACCAATATATTCCCTCATTTATTTATGATGAGTGGAAAAAGATTAATGCAGCTCAGCTAAAAAAGATTTTACCTAATGATTCTCATATTTCCTCAGTAACTATACAAAATGGGAGTATAAACTACAATAGTTTCAACAGAATGGTTGTTGATTCACAAGATGTATCTACAATGATTCCTGATGTAAATGATAAGTTTAATCTTTGTACTACATTGGTAGGTAGTAGGAAGAAAAAACTAGGTACTCCTAGTATAAGGAATTACATTGGGTTTTCTAATGCACGTATTTCACAAGGTACAGAATACATAACTTTACCTTCTTATTTAGATTGGTTAGAAGAGATAGATATGAAGATTACAAATTCATCATATCAAGAGCATGGAATTTTTCATCGCTTTGCTACTGTAACAGATATTCCAGCAAAGGTAGCCCCAAAATCGATTTTATTCCAGTTTAATGAAGAAGACGTTACTTTAAAAACTGATTATGGAACTTTAACTGAGTTAGACCAATTATTTTATACTATAAAAGACTCGAAGTTTAATCTTAAATGGGATGATAATTCATACGAAATAGATATTAAATTTTCATTTAAAGAAGGTAAGTATGTCCTTAATTTAACCACACCTACAAATGAACCTAATGTGTATGTTTCAATTAAAAATAAAAGTAAAATTCGGCTGTTAAACTGGTTAAATGAGGAGCAAGCTTTTCAGATTATTGTGGAAGGTAATACTCACCGCTATTTTATGGGTAATTTTCATAACATTGGTATTCCTTCTGATTACAATTGGCTAGAAAACATATTTGATGAATATACATTATCTCTACCAGCTAGAACAAAAAAAATAAATGAAAAAGGTAATAAAGCAAAGGGTAGTATATATAAATCAATCTGGGATCCAAATTCACTTTTCTATTTGGTTGCAAAAAAAGGAGACAACATTACGAATATATCAACAATAAAAACACTATTACAAGATGCAGATTATGTTATTTGTACAGATCTACAAACTGAAATTGCTGATTTTATAACAATTAGTGAAACAACACAAACAGTTTGTTTCATTCACTGTAAAGCTGGTAAATCCAAATTGTCTGCCTCAGCTTTTCAAGAAGTTTGTGGACAGATAGTTAAAAATCTTGATTATGTTAATAAAGGAAGTAATAGAAGACCTAATTACACTTATTGGGAAAAGGAGTGGGTTAATAGCTATTATAAAGTAAAAGCCAATAGGAATATCTTTAATCCTAATAATTTGACAGCCGAGGGAATTTGGAGAAAGTTAAAAGAAGTTCAAAACAATCCAAATTCTAAGACAAAAGTCATAGCCTTAGTGGGTGATGCTTTTTCTAAATCTAGGTACTTGGCTGAAAAGAATAAAAAGTTTGAAAAGCAAAAACCTGAAGTAATACAGATTGACTATCTATTAAATCAAACTGCTGTAGCGATTGGACGAGCGCAAGCCGAATTTTTACTCTCTTTTAACAAACTTTAGTAATCTTTTAATAACAAAAGGTCGCAATATGATAATGCAACAGATTAAGAGTAGGTAAAATTATACGAGGATAAACCCAATGGATGACTCTATAGATTGTCAATAATAATAGGAGTTAATCTTAAAAGAGACCTAATAATTAGAGTGCGAAAAAAGTCAAATCGCACTTTTTTGTAAGCCATTTCACTTCTGATATAAAACCGCATTAATTAATAGGAACAATTAATTGTATTTATTGGAGGAGTATATGTTCGTTAACTATGAAGCAGATAAATTTACTAGAATTTGGGGTAAAAAATTAAAAGGTCATAATACCCTTAATTTCTCATGGCCTGAAATTGTACACGCTGCGCTTATGGTAGGAAAGCAATCTTATTTTGAGTTAAGTTTACATGGTTATTATTCTTACATGGAGGTTATATACAGATATTCAATGTTAAAAGCATTCATCTTAGAGGATAGTACAGGGGGGATAGTGAAGTCAGAAGTTTATAAAGATGTCCTAGACCCGTCGGAAAAGGGAGCTGTATCCTATTTTTTGGGAAACGTTTTTACTAATTTAGTATCTATAAAATTATTAGGAGTAAAAACAATTTTACATTACGACCAATATAAGCATACTTACTCTATATCCGCGATAGGAGGTTGTAAACCAGATTTTATTGCCCAAAATTATAGAGACGAATGGATAGTTTTAGAATCAAAAGGTAGAAGTGGGAGAAAAGATAATATTGCAATAGATAAAGCTAAAACTCAACTTAAAGCAATTCGTAAAATTAATAATAATATTCCAGTGGTTAAGGTAGCTATCCAGACTTATTTTACTAACTCTGGATTTGCCAAGTTACATATAGAAGACCCTGATGATTCGAAAATCAATTCTGTAAAACTAGAGATAAATCATATTAAATTTCTAAAAAGATATTATAAATTAATCATAGATTTGTTTTATGAAAACTCCAAAAAAGTTTATAAAGTTATCATACAGAATACAGTATATATCCTAATTAATATACCAGAAATTGAAATAGAAGTTGGTTTACCTGAATATTTATTTAAAAAACTTACTAACAACATAGATATAGACTTTAAAAATATACAGAATTGGGATTTCGAAAGGACAAAATTTTTTTTAAGTAGAGACAAAGTTATTGTCATAGATATAAGAGAGAATATGAAAGTCTCATTTAACAAATAAGGTGCGAGGCGATATATCAAAGATACTCAATGAAAATAGTATTATTTATAGTGACTCAGAGTGAAGGTTATTTTTTTGGGGGGAATGAAACATGAAACAAACTAGACAAGATTTTTTAATACATTTAAAGGAACAAGTTTACTTTTTAAAAAGATCTTGTGAAGGCTTTGATCGAGGGTATAGTGCAGAAGGAAAGAGTTTAGCATCAACAATTAGAACATTAGTTCATGATACAAGTTCTTCTATTTCTTTATTAACTCATCTAGATTGTAAAAAGAAAATTTACTATTTCAATACAGCCATTCCGGGAACACCGTTCGGGCTAGTAGGTAGAACAACAACTACTGAAAATGGAGGTAAGACATTTTTTTCAGCTCCTTTAGATAATTTAAGTGATGTAAGAAAGCAAATGCCCTGGATTACTTTTGATGAATGGTGGATTAACATGGTAGCGCTGTCAGATGGAAGAAATAATTTTTCAAGAAAAGATTTGATATTGCGCGTTGCGAATCAGGATGGTGGATCTCATGTAGATAAAAAGCTAAATAAATCTTACGCTGAACTTTCACGTGGAAATTCACTAAATGTTTATCATCAATATAATTCTGGGCAAGTTTCGAATGTGCATGGTCCTGAATTAGCAAGCGTACGACAAATCGCATTTGAACTATTAAAATCTCTCCAACAAAGATTCGATAATTATTTCCAATAACATTAAGGTATTACACTGGTAACAATTTTTTGTAGTGAATCATCCCACACACCTCAATCATAAACTCCTCACTACAAGGTGATATTGGAGCATTTGACCACAAGTTTGTCCGCGTAATTTTAAGTCTTTAATAAAGTTTATGAAAATAACTGTCAAAAAGCATTTCTTGGTTTATTTTTAACTATATTACTTTCTGTTTAAATTGAAGATCATTGGCGTCATGATGTAATCTGCCTCTTAATTCCCCTGATCTAATAAGGTAAATTTACCACACAAATGGGTTTTAAAAGCTAAATATTTTAAAGCCTCTCTTAAACTTAGGAGTTTTAGAGAGGCTTTTTTTATATATCTTGCCTCTTTTAAAAGAATAGAAGTTGAATGATTAGTCGTGTATTATAGCATTACCTTCCTCATGTAATTTTCTCAAGGATATAAGCATATGATTTATTTGCTCATCCGAGTGTCTCTCCCATGACTCTAATTCAGCAATAATTTTCAAAGGGGATCTAGACCTATACGAACGAGTTGGGTTTCCAGGGAATTTTTTGTCGGTTAAGTTTGGATCATTTTCGAAATCACCTAAAGGCTCTACAATGTAAATTCTTTCTTTTGATTTTGATGTTGCTAATTCAGCACCCCATTTAGCCGCATCTAATGTTGCAGTGAAATAGATATAGTTAGACTTTTTGTCTTGGTAATTTGATAAGTGTTGCGGTTCTAAAAGATCTCCAATTTCAAGTTCTGCTTTAGTACCATGAAAGAAAGGACCTTTATCTAAGGCATCTTTGTCGTTCATACCAATTCACCTCTTATTATTAGACTTGTATATAACAGTTTATGGCATGAGCGTTGGGAAATATAGTCTATAAATAGCTTGTTATTAATAGTATACTTATAGTAGAGAGAGCGTATTCAGACGGAAATCATCTATTGTTTTATAAGAACCATTACTTTTAATAATAAGCTTCTCAACTCGGGGAAGAACGAGCGCTTCTTAAAGCGAAAGAATCCCCCTTTATTTTCAATAGCAGAATATTAACTTCCAAGAGGCTTTTCATTAGTTACATAAACTTTTGAAAAGCCCTTTTCTTAATTGAAATGCAGTGAGCTTCTTGCTAAAGAAAATTTCATTTTAATCAATTAATGAAACACCGTGCTTTTTCATAACTTACTATATGTCATACGATTTCGCTTTACACTAAACTAATTATTAAATTGGAGGGGCATATGGATAAGAAGGATGAAAAAAAGCCAAGTAATACGGGGCAGTGTTTCATACGAGTGGCGGGTGTTTTTGCTTTGTTAGCAGGGATTTTGTATATCGGCATCCAGTTTGTTCACCCGGCGGATCAGCTATCTTCCGTTCGCACAAGCTTATGGGTGGCCGTTGCATGTGCAACGAGTCTCATGTCTCTTTTCAGCCTGATCGGCATAACAGGCATCTACAGCAGGCAAGCGGAAGAAGCCGGCTGGCTGGGGCTGATTGGTTTTATCTTCTTTGGTCTATTTTGGTTACTTTCAATGAATTTTAGTTTTAACGAGGCGTTTGTGTTGCCGTTGCTTACAACGGATGCTCCTGAGTTTGTAAAAGGGATAGTAGGGCTCTTTAGCGGAACAACAAGCACGGTGGATCTGGGGATTTTCCCAGTCTTAGCACCCATTTCAGGGATTCTGTATGCTCTTGGCGGGCTGCTGTTTGGAATCGCAACATACCGTGCAAGAATCTTCCCGCGCATGGCAGGCGCATTACTTGCCTTCGCAGCCGTCGTCACCTTTGCTGCCTTCGTTATCCCTCACCCATTCGACAGGATCCTGGCAATACCGATGGGAGCAGCTCTCATTTGGCTGGGGTATGATCTTTGGGCAGAACCTAGGAGAATAGCGGCGCATAATGATGTGATAACTGCTGATTCATAAGTGAATGAAGAAGGTGATCCAAGTACTAAAATCTACTTGGATCACCTTTTTAAGTTCCTAATATTTTAAAGTCTTATGGTAAAAACGAAGTATACTAGCTTTTATTTAGGTGGTGAAGGGAAGTAAATGCTTTAAAGAGTTAATAATTGGTATAATATAGATTATATAAAAAATGGAATATAATCTAGTCACATAAAGTGATACACCAATATTAATAATTACAATTACATATTCAAAGGAAGTGTTCTTTTTGTTAAAGGAAGAAGTATTAACTTATATTAAAGAAAACAAATTAAACATTGAAGATGTAAATGATTTGATTGCAGACGCAATTGCAGAGAATGGTATTGAAGAATTGCTTGAATTTCTTGCTGGTCAGGATTATATTCGAAATCTTGCAATTGGTCTTACACAATATAGTTTTAGAAGTGGACCAATTGAAGATATGCACTCTGGCACAAATCCAAAACATGCTACTGAAGATACTTCACTAGAAAATATTAGTCAATTATCTCAAGAGGATATGAAAAAACTAAATAAATATATGGTGGATAAATTAGGATTTCTATTACATTTATTGGTTGAAGGTAGATACTTTGAAATGGCAACATTATTACAATTCCCAATATTACTTGGAAGTCAATGGGACTCTCCTAACATAGAAAAAGAAGAAAAGGATTTCGAAAAATTACTAACCCTTATGAAAAAAAATTCATACTAAAAAAAGATTATATAAAAAGATGCTTCTCATTAGTTGAAGAAACTTGTGAGAAGCTTTTTATTTGTAGTTTATTTCTCAACCTTCTCCCCAAAAGCCTCAGGAATCATAGTAAACCCTTCAATCACAGTATCTTCCTCAACTTCAATCATAAGGTAACGTTTACCGCTGAGCTGCACTTGTTTCACGTACCTTAAATCTTGAGGACTAATCGAAATTTTAGCTACCTTTGTGTCGATCTTAATTGATTTCGAGTTGTATTTCGGTACCACACTGCTTGCTTTGATCTCATACTTATCATCATCAATCACTTTTTGGAAAGCAGATTCTACCTTTTCCACGCTAATATCTTCAACACCGCTCGCTTTCAAAACGCGTTCAACGTCCTTGGAATCTAAGCGAGGATGTTCTTCCTCTTCGTTTTCTTCGATCATCCGGTTGATCTCTTCATACACATTGGAGAGGGTAGATGTGTTTAATTGATCTTGCGTTACGTCTTTAATGATTTCTTCAAACACGATCTTATCGTCTTTCGCCGTCATGATTTCTTCGCCATTTAAAACGTCCACGATGAATTCATAATCGGGCTCATGCACTTTACCTGCTGAATACAGGATATGATTCACGTCTGCTGCATTATCACTGAAGCAAGGGAAAAGAAATCCTCCGATTGGCGCATTCAGGTTAATAACAGGATCGACTACAAAATTGTACTTGAACTCTTTTTCAACATAATCAAAGAGCAGCTCTTTCTTAGGTTCTTGTGTATTGTTTATGCTGCACAAAATAAAGGGGAAAGAGTAGACGGCATCTCGTTCGCTAATCTCCGCCTCATCATTTTTGCGCTTCGTCGGCTTATAGTATTCTCCCTTAATGAAGGTAATCACGATATCCTTTTCGTACTGTCGGTTTAAGAGCATTTTCCCCACCATTTGAAGCATGCGCTCTTTCCAGTCTTCCGTATCACTGGCGAGAAGTCCTTGATGCAGAATAAGCTGGCTGTTATTTTCAGCATCCCTTTTGAATTTAAGTTCAAAGAGTTTTTCATCGAGATTTCCACCAAGCAATTTTTTAAAGTTATTAAAAAAGAGCTCTTGCTGCTCGGCATCTAGCATTTCAAAAGGCTGACTAACGTGATGGTAGATCTCACTTGACTCTTTTGTAATGTATACATTAAAGATGCTGGAGATCTTGAGCAAGTCATTTTCTTTTTTGAACTGTTTTCGTATTTGAGCGATATCTTTTTTATTCATGCTTCTATACACTCCTAAGATTTTAAAAGTAGTAGTCTTCCAATTTAGGGACATTCATTTCTCTAAACAAAGTGTAACAACAAAAAACACCCTGTTAAAGTAGTCTTTTTTCTAAGTACTACTTTACAGGGTGCAATGAATTCTTTCTAAAATAAAATTCTTTTCTTAATACGAGCTACAAGCGGAACTACGATAAGTCCAGCGAATCCAACTTGCAAAACGTTTCCTGGAATGGATCCGAAAGGCTGAATCCAGTTGCTGTAAAGTACAACTTCCGCAAAATAATAGCCTACCACTTTAATGAGCATAGCTACGACAACTGCCATGGAATAGACGATTACTCGTTTGCCAGGTACTTTTTCAGAGATAAGACCAGCTACATAGCCCATTGCTCCAACGATGATGAACGTGAACGGAGCCCAAATCGTCCAGCCAGATAGAAGGTCAAATAAGCCCATCCCAAAAGCCCCGGCAATAGCACCTGTTCTTCTGCCGAAGACGAATGCTGCTATGAATAGAGGAATGTTTCCTAAGTGTATAAGACCGCCGTTTCCTGCAATCGGAAGTTTTATGTTGATGAACATCGTTGCAACAAGTGTCAGTGCAACGAAAAGGGCATTAATCACTAATGTCTTTGTTTTAGTCGATTCTATTGATGAGTATGTTGTATTCACATCATTACCTCTTTCTTTTTTATAGTTATTACACAGCTTCAAGAGAAGTTTATTTTAATCTAGTCATCCATATCGATGGAATTTACCCACTTATCCATTATATCTATCTATTACTGTTAAGAAAATAGCTATTTTTTTGGTAGTTTTAAATAAAATATTTTTTATTATGGTGTTTAAGGAGGGGGATAGATAAAAATGAAGAACTCTAAGTAACATAGACGTATCGATGGTGTTCACTTCGAACTTCTATAGTAGACTGCTTAACCGCTTATTAAAGTTGTATCGCATGGCGATACACCAGCAAATAGATATGTATGAAAAAGGAGGCCCGATATGCGACGTGATATACAAGTGAATGAACGAGCGTTCTCTTCCAAGGAAGTGGCAGAAGAAGTGGGGATCGCTACTCCTACAGTTCGGAAGTATGGTCAAATCTTAGAACGGAATGGATACGAGTTTTTGAAGGATGGAGATCGCCGTATCTTTGTTCAATCTGATATTGAAGCGCTTATATCGTTACGCGATACAGACAAGCCATTAGATGATACAGCGAAAGATCTTGTGCGTGACCAAAACGAAAGATTACAAGAAACCAGCGCAACAGACGTAGCGCTACCCGATACATACCAAAATCTACCACAAGACCCCCATCAGTTAAGAGAGGTCTTAATGGTGTTAGCTAATGAACTGGCAGCTACAAGGGAAATGAACGTCCAACTTACAAACGATATGTCACAGCTTAAACTAACAGTGTCGAGACTCCAGCAAGATCACCATGTTATAAGTTCTACTGTTGGAAATGCAGCACAGAAGACCAATGCTAAGATTGAAACATTAACGAGACAGCAAAAAGAGCATTACGAAACATTGCTCGAACAAGAGCAGCAAAAAAGTGAACTTCTACAAAAAGAAATACAAAATATGAGGGAAGAACAGACAAGAGAGTGGCGTTCTCAAAATGATTTTAATAAGCGTTTAGAAGAAGCGATAGAAAAACCAAGAGACAAATGGGGAGGATTTCTATCCTTATTTCGCAAGTAGATTTTTATGTATCGCCTAGCGATATGAGCTATGGGTTAATAGTGGAACTCCATGTATTTGCGATATGCTTCTTATAAATGTAACAGGAGATAAGGAAGAATCACATAGCATAAGACGATATGGAGAGCTTAGGAGATGAAAACCATATCAAGTTTATAGCGTCATGCGATATGGATCTTCTTAACTAAAGGGTTATAGAATGTTATGTTGTTAAATATAGACAGCATATCGCTACCCGATATGCAGAAAAAACTCCTTATAGTCACAAGTTTACAGTCATTTCCCGAGAAATATCTACAAATTTTGCGTTCTTATCGACAAATTGTAAAAAGGGTTCCTAGCAGTTATTGCTGCAAGGAACTCTTTTGTTTTATTTAATGAAAATATTCACATGATCTTACTAAAAAGAGAATGAAGTGATTCTGCAATGTTTTTTTACTTATACGTCTGATCGAAATTATACTCATGATTACAATCTCCCGAATTTTCTCTTTTTTTGTAAAAAAAACAAGGAATACCACTTCTGTGATGCGAATTATTAAAGGAAGAAAAAATATATCTAATAGAGAGACAGAAATGTTAGAGGGGAGTCTATCATGAACGCTAGAAATGAAAAGACATACGAATATCATCCTCAACTTAGAGAAGTAATCGCAAACGTAGAAAAAGTTATGGTAGGTAAAAAGCAGGTTACAGAGTTAACACTCGTTTCGTTATTAGCAGGCGGCCATGTATTACTTGAAGATGTACCAGGAGTAGGGAAGACGATGATGGTTCGTTCCATCGCAAAATCGCTTGGACTTACGTTTAACCGTATCCAGTTTACACCTGACCTATTGCCGTCGGACATGACGGGGGTTTCGATATATAACCAAAAAGATATGAGCTTTGAATTCAGACCAGGTCCATTAGTCGGAAACGTAATTTTAGCGGATGAGATCAACCGTACTTCTCCTAAAACACAGTCCGCACTATTAGAATCTATGGAAGAAATGAGCATGACCGTTGACGGCCAGACGCACATTTTGCCCGATCCGTTTTTAGTAATGGCTACACAAAATCCGATTGAATATGAAGGAACATATCCACTTCCAGAAGCACAGCTTGACCGATTCTTAATGAAGCTTACGATGGGGTATCCGACACCAGAAGAAGAGCTTAATGTCCTAAACGTGATTGGAAACGAACACCCGATTCACCTTCTTAAACCAGTCATCTCATCAGAAGAGATCACAGAATTGAAGGCAGCGGTCAAAAACATTTATGTATCGGATTCGATCAAGCGATATATCGTCGATATGATCAACCGCACGCGTAATCATAAATCAATTGCTCTAGGAGTAAGTCCGCGTGGATCACTCGCTTTATTAAAAGCGGCCCAGGCATTTGCACTTCTCATGAACCGTGACTTTGTCATCCCTGATGATGTGAAATATTTAGCACCGTTTATCCTTGTACACCGTGTGCTTTTAAAACCTGAAGCTCGTTTTGAAGGTATAACCGCCAAAGAAGTGATCAAAGATCTTTTGGCACGCGTTCCTGCACCAATCCATAAGGAACAACACGCGTAATGAAAGCATTTCTCAAAAAAAATTGGGAACGTTATAAAACACCAATTGGGTTTTCAGGGATTATATTCTTACTGCTTGTTACGTTTTCTTTTGCTATGTTTCAGGGAGGGTTCGTCAGCTGGTTTCTATTTTACAGCGTTCTTCCTCTCGTTCTTTATTCCATTACTATGGCGTTCTATCCTATTCAGAGGCTGAAGATTGAGCGGTATATTTCAAAAAGCAAGCTGATGGCAGGAGAAGAAGTGGAAGTGACGATCGTCGTTAAGCGGCGCAACAATTTTCCGCTCTTTTATGTCGTGTTAGAAGATGTTCTGCCAGAGATTTTGCTGCGTGAAACACGATACGAAGGCAATACGCATCAAGTTCAGTCCCGCATCCTGATGTTTCCGTTGTTCCGAAAACATATGGAATATTCGTATACGATCAATCCTGCGCCACGCGGGTTATTTAAGTTCGACCACATTCAAGTGAGCACCGGCGATATCTTTGGCTTTGTATTAAAAAGCACAACGGTATCCGTCAACGATCAAATCTTTGTGTATCCTCAATATCAAGAAATTGAGCGGTGGGAAACGGGCAAGATGCTTCAAACGGGTATGAAAAAGGTAGGTATGCGTTCGTTTACAGATTACACGTCTACTGTAAGCGTTCGTGATTATGTAGCGGGTGACAGAATGAACTGGCTGCATTGGAAGGCGAGTGCAAGGTCGAATAAGCTGCTGACAAAAGTGTTTGAGCAGCAGCGGAATGATGATTTTGTGATCGTTTTAGACCATTGTGAAAAAAGCTATGACACGAACGACTGGCTATTTGAACGAGGTGTATCACTTGCTGCGTCACTTGTTCATTACTCGATCTCTAAAGGCGGTTCAATCGGATATCATCCTTTACAAGGAAAAGAAATCTCGATGAACATTGGGGTTGAGCAAGAGTGGAGAATTTTTCACGAACTTGCAAAAGTGAAAGCAAATGTGACAGATCATTTTGAAGAACGTCTAAAGCAGAAATACATGGTAGGGCATATGGAAGGAAAAACGGTCCTCATTATTTCACCAAACCTTTCCGAATACACGATGAAAACGTTGGAACTCTTAGCATCCAGACAGCAAACGAACGTTATTTTCTTTTATTTAGCGCTGGACCAGAAGCTTAATAGTCAAGATCTCACGTATATTTCAAGAATCAGGCAGTTTGGTGTTCCAATAACACCGATTACAGGGTCTGACTTTAACGAATCGCTGAAGGCAGGTGGTATGTATGCCTCAATCTAATCAGCAGCAGGTTTCAAATCTGCATGTTTTAGTTCTTTATGGATTAGGATTTCTTCTTTTATGGGAGTGGTTGAGACCGCTTAAAGAAATTACAACAACGAGCGATATCCAAATATTTGTGATGTACACGTTCTTTTTGTTTATTGTGACGTATTTTCAGCTGCCATTCTGGATTTCTTTTCCGGTGAAATTGGGTGCTCTGTTATACGCCCTCCACTCTCTTTACTTTTTTGATGTGTTTTTATCCTTTAAGTGGGTTCCGTTTTTAATAGAGGATATTCAATACAACTTGGGTCTCTTTTCGGATCGAAACTGGAACGATATGACGTCACTGACCCGAAGTTTGTTATTTTTTGTACTGCTGTGGCTCGTGAGTTATTTGATGCATTATTGGCTTGTCCAAACGCGCCGTATCTTTGTGTTCTTCTTGATTACCGTAATCTATATTTCCATTCTCGATACATTTACAGTCTATGATGGAAAATTCGCGATCATCCGTACCGTGTTTATCGGCCTGATTCTTATCGGCATCTTAAGAATGATGAAGATTATTGAAACGCAAGGCTTTTCCCTATTGAAAGGGAAGTTTCCGATTCTATGGGTGGCACCCCTCTCAGGGGTCATCGCCTTGTCATCCGTTCTAGGATATGTGGCACCGAAAGCGTCACCGATCTGGCCAGACCCTGTTCCGTTCATTCAGAATATGTCTGGTAAAGAAGATGGAGAAGGATTAGGAAAAGGTTCGGGAATCGCTAAAATTGGTTATGGGGAAAATGACAGCCAGCTCGGAGGTCCTTTTCAATTCGACTATACGCCAATCTTTAAAACGTTCGATAACGGAAGGCATTATTGGCGAATTGAAACGAAAGAATTCTACACGGGAAAAGGGTGGGAGAATAAGATACCAACCCAGGCTGTAGCTGTTGAACCTGATCTTCCTGATGCAGATACGGATTACACACGAATCTGGGAAGACGGACTTCAGATGGAGGACCACAAAGCACGAATCGAAGCTGAAAAAGGAAAAGAATACTCTTTTCTTATGATACCTGGAAAGCTGAAAAGCATTAAGGGAGGTTCAGAAACGAACTTTCAGTTAGATGGTGTGAGTGGAAAGATTTCTACGTTTTCAGCAGGAAAAGAAGAAAAGCTTTCTGCTTATGAAATGGATTACCAGCTGCCCACCCTAAAGGAAGAACAGCTAAGAGCTTCAACGAATGAGTATCCTAATCACATAACCGAAAACTATTTGCAGCTTCCAGAATCGCTGCCGCAAAGGGTTAAAGATCTTGCTCAAAACGTAACTGCGAGTCAACCGACCATTTACGATAAAGTCAAAACGGTCGAAGAGTACTTTGCAAAAAATGGATATGGTTATAACACAATTGAAGTTGCTGTGCCAAAAGGTGATGAAGATTATGTGGATCAGTTCATTTTTGATACAAAAAAAGGGTATTGTGATAACTTCTCAACATCTATGGTCGTTATGCTGCGGTCAGTCGGTATCCCAGCACGATGGGTGAAGGGTTTTACTCCAGGTACATTTGAGGCATTAAATGATGGTCTTCGTGAATATACCGTAACAAATGCCAACGCCCACTCTTGGGTAGAGGTGTATTTTTCAGGAATAGGATGGGTGCCGTTCGAGCCGACACGCGGATTCGATAACCCGTTCCAGCCAGAAGAAGATCAGCAAAACTCTGCACCTGCTGCAGCAGTTCCTGATCAGCCTGAAAAGCCTGAAAAAGACCTTGCGAAAGAACAGGACTCTAACTCAAGTAAGGACTCGAATACTGGTTTCACTTTAAAATCAGCAGGAATTGGAGCAGCCATATTACTAGGAGCACTTTTGATCATCGCTGGACTTGCCTTTCTGTTCCGCAGAAAATGGCTTCGACAGTATACGATTTGGCGATATAAACGCAAAAAAGGCTCCGAAACGTTTGAAGATGCGTTTGAACGTTTGCTATGGCTTTTACGCGTGTATGGCATTAAAAGAAGACCTGCATTTACACTGCGAGAGTATGCACTTTACGTGGACCGGGAACTTGATACGAAGGACATGAGAATCCTTGCAAAAGCGTATGAAGGTGTTCAATTCAGTCCAAATAAACGAACAGATCTATGGAATGATTTTCATAGAGAATTGTGGGAAAATTTAATTAAAAGAATCCGCCCTTGACCGCTATAACAGGCATTGTTAGAATGTCTTTAAGATTATAGCGTCAGATATTATTCTCCTTCGTATATCCTCGATAATAAGGTTCGAGAGTCTCTACCGGGTTGCCGATAACGACCTGACTATGAAGGCAGGATTCTTTATAGCTACATTTTAAGGAATTCTGCCTTTGTTTTTGTATGTAGAAAACAAGGGTAGAATTCTTTTTGTTTATAAAGTTAGACAAGCTGACGGATACTATAGCTGACACTAATAGATGGGGTGAGTACATGAGCGTAACGAATGATTTGCACGTAATGAGCGAAATGGTCGTTGTGTTAGATTTCGGTGGACAATACAATCAGTTGATTGCACGTCGTATCCGTGACTTAGGAGTATACAGTGAATTGCATCCGCACACTACAACAGCGGAAGAGATAAAGAAGATGAACCCAAAGGGAATCATTTTCTCTGGTGGACCTAACTCTGTTTATGCAGAAGGAGCACCAGCTTGTGATCCAGCTATTTTTGATTTGGATATCCCAGTGCTTGGTATCTGTTATGGTATGCAGCTGATGAGCTACCACTTTGGCGGTAAAGTAGAGCGCGCGAGCCACCGTGAATACGGAAAAGCTTCCATTAATATTACGAACACAAACAAGCTTTATGAAAACCTTCCAGAACAACAAGTCGTATGGATGAGCCATAGTGACTTAGTTGTAGCGCCACCAGAAGGTTTCGTAACAGACGCAACAAGTCTTTCTTGTCCTGTAGCGGCGATGAGTGATGTGTCTCGTAAGCTTTACGGTGTTCAATTCCACCCAGAAGTTCGTCATTCTGAGTACGGTATCGAGTTTCTAGATAATTTCGTAAAATCCGTTTGTGAATGTGAAGGCAACTGGACGATGGAAAACTGGATCGAAGACGAAATTCAGAAGATCCGTGACGTTGTTGGCGATAAAAAAGTGATCTGCGCGATGTCTGGTGGAGTAGACTCTTCTGTTGTAGCAGTACTTGTTCATAAAGCAATCGGTGATCAGCTGACATGTATCTTCGTTGATCATGGACTTCTTCGTAAAGATGAAGCAGATCAAGTTATGAAGACGTTCAGTGAAGGATTCAACATTAACATCATCAAAGTTGATGCAAAGGACCGTTTCCTTGGCAAACTTGAAGGTGTATCAGATCCAGAGAAGAAGCGTAAGATTATTGGTAATGAATTTATCTATGTATTTGATGAAGAAGCGTCTAACCTTCAAGGCATCGAGTTCCTTGCTCAAGGAACGCTATACACAGATATCGTAGAGAGCGGTACAGCGACAGCACAAACAATTAAGTCTCACCATAACGTTGGCGGACTTCCAGAAGACATGCAGTTCAAATTGATCGAACCTCTTAACACACTATTTAAAGACGAAGTTCGTAAAGTAGGTACAGAGCTTGGTATTCCTGAACACATCGTTTGGCGTCAGCCGTTCCCAGGGCCAGGTCTCGGAATCCGTGTTCTTGGTGCAATTACGGAAGAGAAGCTCGAAATCGTTCGTGAATCAGATGCAATCCTTCGCGAAGAAATTTTGAACGCTGGATTAGATCGTGACGTGTGGCAATATTTCACGGTACTTCCTGACATCCGCAGTGTAGGTGTTATGGGTGATGCTCGTACGTACGATTACACGATCGGAATCCGTGCGGTTACGTCAATCGACGGAATGACTTCTGACTGGGCTCGTATCCCTTGGGACGTTTTAGAGAAAATCTCTACACGTATCGTTAACGAAGTGGATCACATTAACCGCGTCGTTTATGATATTACTTCAAAACCACCTGCAACAATCGAGTGGGAGTAGATCTAAAATACGAAAACACGAACGATTATTGTAAAATAACATAAAATCATTCGTAAAAATGCTTGACGTACGACAAAGTTCGACCTATACTCAAGTAGTAAATAAAAACTAAATGTATTTCCTACGTATAAATTCGGGGATATGGCCCGAAAGTTTCTACCAGACTGCCGTAAATGGTCTGACTACGAAGGATTTTTGAAACCTCACGCATGTGCTCTATCTGCTATTTATGATCTTTTTGCATATGCCTGTTTCATTAACTCTTACGTATTCAGACCCAGGGGCTAGTCCCTTGGGTCTTTTTGTTTGTTTGAACTGAGCTGTTTTTGGAAGTGGTTGATTTCCGCTCCAGGTGCTCCGCTTTCCGCGGGGCGGGCGGTGAGCCCCTTGTCGCTTTGCGCCTTTAAGGGTCTCACCTGTCCCACTCGTCCCGCAGGAGTCTCGCACCTTACGCTACAATCAACTTGTCAATGTTGCAAAGTTCAAACCCCATAAGTCAGTGAAATAAGCTTTTTCGGTTTTATACGTAGACAGGGTATAGGGGGATATATAGATGGAAAAGTATTTTGGTTTCAAGGAGTTCAATACTTCTTACAAGAAAGAAGCTACAGCAGGATTAACAACTTTCCTTGCGATGGCTTACATTTTATTTGTTAACCCGATGGTCCTTGGTGACGCGGGTATGGATAAAGGTGCAGTATTCACCGCAACAGCACTCGCAGCGGCTCTCGGCACACTGTTCATGGGAATCGTAGCTAAGTATCCGATTGCACTCGCTCCAGGTATGGGACTTAACGCATTTTTTGCTTACTCAGTAGTTCTAGTAATGGATATCCCGTGGCAAACAGCACTTGCTGGGGTATTGATGTCTGGTATTATCTTTATTTTTATTACATTATTTAAAATTCGCGAAACCATCATAAACGCAATTCCGCAAGATCTTAAGTTTGCTGCAGCATCCGGTATCGGTTTGTTCATCGCATTTATTGGATTGAAGAATGCAGGAATTATCGCACCTAATAAAGCTACACTAGTTTCTCTAGGTGATTTAACGACTGGTCCAACGCTACTTGCAATCTTCGGTTTTATCGTGACGATCTTAATGATGATCCGAAACATCCGTGGAGGAATCTTCTATGGAATGGTCATCACAGCAGTAGTTGGTATTTTTGCTGGATTAATCGACAAGCCAGACAAAATTGTTGGTGCGATCCCGAGCCTTGCACCAACATTCGGACAAGCTTTCTCACACTTCGATCAAATTTTTACAATCGATATGATGATTGTCGTTTTAACATTTTTTATCGTAGATTTCTTTGATACAGCAGGTACGTTGATGGCGGTCGCGTCACAAGCGGGAATCATGAAAGACAACAAACTGCCTCGTGCAGGTAAAGCACTTCTTGCTGATTCATCAGCGATCGCAGTTGGAGCTATCCTAGGAACATCATCTACAACAGCTTACATCGAGTCAGCTTCAGGTGTAGCAGCTGGTGGACGTACAGGATTCACATCCGTTGTAACAGGCGGATTGTTCTTACTAGCACTATTCTTCTCGCCGTTATTAGTGGTCGTAACACCTTCTGTAACAGCACCTGCACTAATCATTGTCGGTGTGCTCATGGTATCCGTATTAAGCAAGATTAAGTGGGACCGTTTAGAAATTGCAGTACCAGCATTCCTAACATTGATCGCAATGCCGCTTACGTACAGCATCGCAACAGGTATCGCATTAGGATTTGTGATGTACCCTCTAACAATGACGGTTAAAGGACGTGTAAAAGAAGTTCACCCAATCATGTGGGTTCTCTTCATCATCTTTATCAGTTACTTCGTATTTTTAGTTGAATAGTGAAAAACATCAGAAGGAATGTCCAAAATCGGGCATTCCTTTTTTGTATGTGGAGGAAAACAAATGAAAAAGGGAGCCGATAACTTTAAGGAAGAAGGGTGCGGAAAATACGTTTCTTCATTATAATAGTGTGCAGAATGAGCAATAAGGAGAAGTGGGGAAATGGAAATCGTATGGAGCGTTTGGTTTTTTATCTTAGGTGCAGTGCTAGCTTCATTTGGAGGCGTTATCGGATATCGATTGCCAAAAGGTATGAAGGTACTAGGTGTGGAACGATCACAGTGCGATCACTGCGAAAGACAGCTGCACTGGTATGAGCTGTTTCCGATTGTTTCTTTTCTTGCCGCACGCGGTAAATGCAAGACGTGTCAGAAACGGATTCCGCTTTTATATACAATGGTTGAGCTTGGGACGGGTGCACTTTATAGTTTCTCATACATAAAGTACGGTTTCTCGGTAGAACTGTTGCTAGCATGCTCGCTCGTTTTGTTATGCGCCATTATTACGGTTTCTGATTTGTTGTACTTCATTATCTCAGATAAAGTGCTGATCGTGTTTTTTGTGTGGTTCCTTTTGTTGCAAGTGATTTTCGAATATAGAGGCTGGGTGGATGCTGTAGCGGGTAGTTTGCTCGGGTTTTTGTTTTTGTTGCTGTTAGCCATCCTTTCTAAAGGTGGAATGGGGGGAGGCGATATTAAGCTGATGGGCGTGTTGGGGCTGGCGCTTGGGTTTCAGGGTGGATTTTACACATTGATGATTGCTTCTGTAATTGGTCTGATTATAGGGGTTATTGGCCTGGTCATGAAGAAGTATACTAGAAAAACAGCAATCCCTTTTGGCCCTTATTTGGCATTAGGTGCATTAATTACATTTTATTTTAACGAATACTTAAATTTTCATATATAAAATACAATAGTACTATAGTCCAGGTCCCTCTTTACTAACTTGTAAAAATTGTCCATTCTATATAGTCAATCCTTAAAATTGTGGGTTATTATGAAACAATATAAGCGTTGTACGGTATAGGAGGATAATGATGAAGGTTAATTGGTTAACATTTTGGATGTTTGCGGTAGCGGTTTTACTATTACCTCTACAGCATGTTATTGCGAGTACAGCAGTTAAAGGGGAGATTGAGTACACAAAAAATCAATTAACTCCTACACTCGAACAAGGGGCTAAAAAGAATCCTGATCCTAATGATCCGAACAATCCTAATAAAAATGGGAATGGCGGCGGTGAAAAAGAGGACGGCAAAGAAGAAGATGACCGTCCTTGGTGGGAAAAGGCAGCAGACGTAGTAGTGGATAAAGTTAAAAAAGGGACAGAAACAGTAGTTGATGCTGTAACAGATGCAGGTGAATACATAAGTGATAAGACGTCTGAAATAGTAGATGCCACAACAGAGTGGTGGAATGAACGTTCTCTGCTTGAAAAATCTTTAATCATCGTTGGGGTTATTGCGACAGTGGTAACACTTGGAGCTGCAGCAGGTGTAATCTCAGCAGGTGCCGCGTTAACGATGGGCGTTATGGGTGCGGCAAACTATGCGCTGTATGCTGCAACTACGAATAATGTTAGTTTTTGGGGCGGCCTTATGTGGGGCGGACTTGGAATGGTAGGCGGAGGAATCGGACTAGCTGCAAAAGGTGCGAAATTCCTTGCCCCTGCCCGTGCAGCACTTAGCAGAGGAAAAGCAGCTGTGGCAGGAAGGCTAGCTTCTTTCGTTCCTGCAGCGATTAAAGGAAGTCGTTTTTATCCAATGATAGCTGGTGCAGCACGTGCGATCATCCCAGGCATGATGAAAGGTGCCATAGCTGGATCGGGTCTCGCTGTATACACACATATGGCGAAGTGGGCCATTACAGGTGAAACTCCAAACTGGGGTGAAGTTGGAAGAGACGCTATGATTTGGGGAGCAAGCGGTGCTGTAGCTGGAGGAATGTTCAAACCAGTCGCAAATGCGGCATCTCGTTTTGTAAGTAAAGGGAAAGCAATGATTGCAGGTGCTTCTACAAGTGCCGGGTCAGAGAGCGTAGTAAGTGACTGGCTTGAAGGTAAAGGAATCGATCTGAAGAAAGCGGCAATCGCAGCATCAGCTGTTGTTGTATTGGGTGGAGCAGGCGTACTCGCAACCCAAATGACAAATAAATCGGTTAAGCAAGTAGCGAATTCGACTGAGCTAGCATCGGATACGGCGACGGTAGCAAATGCTGATGATGGGGTACAGGCTGGGAAAAATGGAAGTGCTGATGGTAATGCAGATCTGTCAACAACCACAGCTGATAAAACAGGTGCAAGTACTAATACGAAGACAGCTGACCAAACAAGTCCCTTAGCTTTAGATTTACAATACTTCAGCAGTAAAACAGATTCCAAAACTATCCCAAATAGTGTAATCAACACAAAAACATCACCACAATTAAAAACATTACTAAAAGAAAAAGGCATTGATGATGTATACTTCCAGAGTTTATTACATCCTGAAAGAACACTAAATTCATCAGAAACAGCTTTAGTTAATCAAGTTCGAGAAGAATTATCTACAGTAGCTAGCGGAACGATGATGCAAAAAGTAATTCCTCAACAGGATATTTATCAGTATTTGTATAACCCTAAGTATGAAGGTACACGCGGATTTGTAACTACGAAAGAACATGCTGAAGGATTAGTAAGTCTAGAAGATATATACTATGGACTACGGTTAGACTATAATCAAACGGCTTTTAAGGTTAATAGCGGAATGATAGATCCTATATCTTCACGTGTTGGAGACAAAGACGAATTTTATGGAGTTTTCCAATATAAAGCAGATTCAGAGAAACTATCTACTCCTAGTGATTTGCCTACACCTGAAAATTTCCCTTATACCGGGAAAGGATTCTCAGGAAGTAAAACGGACATAATTCCGGAGTTTTATCAAAATGCTAAGGCATTTGAAGATGGAGATATGTTCCAAATTAGAGACCGTAATGGAAAGGTTCAAAGTACCCTCTTATTCGATGAAGAAAAGAAAGGGTGGATTTTAGTTGAATAAAAATAACATTAATAAAAAAGGCTTGTTTGCTATTTATGAAAATAAAGAATATAAACTCATAAAAAGGGGACAGGAATATTATATTACTAGCCGGGATTCTTCTGATTTGAAGAAGGGTTTTGAGTATTATGTAAATGTTGCAGGTCAGATTAATACAGATATATTTATGAAAAAGGTTAATCAAAATGATATACAAGAAGCTTATAAAATTGAAATGTGGGCTAAATATAAAGGTGAAGAGTTCTATATTATGGGTGAAGATAATGGAGAAGTACTAATTACAACGAGTAATTGCGATATTGCTAAGAAATTAGATTTTAAGTTTGTAGAACCATTTGTTTATGATAAACATGTTCAAATTGAAGACCTCGATGAAATTATTGAGAAACAAGATAAAGTCTATTTAGATTAAATTTGAATAAAACAGTTCGATGATATAATTATCTCGAACTGTTTTTTTTATGTCCGACCCACTTTTATTCTTGATCAACAGTTGGTTCATTGAAAAGAAAAATATTATCAATGATATTTTCAATTTAGAAAGGTAAGATTTAAAATGTTAGATATTCATAAAGGAAAATTAGTTATTAATAAATTACAGTTTGTAGTCGACAAAAATTTAAATAAAGAAAAATTTCTTTATTCTCCTCTCTCCAAACTAATTTTTAACAAGTTCGAATCGGCAAATTGGATAAGTTATTCGATACAGCCGCAGTATATAATGGGAAAAACATTTGGTTTAACATTTACTTTTAAGGATTCTATATTTCAAACACTTGCACTAAGTTATAGTGAAATGAAGGAAATACCTTATGATAAAGAAAATGAAGAAAAAAGGAAGGCAGTTCATGATGCGTGGTTACAAGAATTATTTGGAGAGCCACATGAATATGGCCCTTTTTGGACTAAATATAAATTTACTTGGGGTTCAATATCATCTAGTTTAGATCCTAGGGCAGGACAAAGTATAATATACTTTGCATTTGAAACAGATTAGTTTGACTCAACTATATAGAGTATATAGAGGTGTTCTATGAACGATAAAACGATGTTAATTAAACAGCTCGAAAAAGTAGTAGAATTGTTAAATCAAAAAAGAATAGAAGAACCGACAAGAATGCTAGATTTAATCGTTTATAAATACGAAAAGGCACTAAAAATCGTAAACTCTAAAAGGGTTAGTGAAATTACATATGCAGACTTAAGCATAAACGGCAGCGTGAAGGCTTATGTAGATGCCTATAGTGATTGGTTGAATCCAATGTTAGGTGAAATGGATAAAGCAGAAAAGATGGCTGAAAAATTACTCCCTCGGAGGTAAATATGGATGTAAAGTTCGGTAATTATGTAATTTATAAATCAAGAGAATATAAAGCAATTAGAAATGGAGACCAAATTGAAATTATATCTGAAAATCCGGAAGATCAATTTGCAGGATTCGTGAAATATAGTGAAGGATACATTAAAACTTTAGATTTAAAAGATATAACAGCAGCTAACCGTGTCCAAACAATGGCAAAGTTTAAAAACAGAGATTTCTTATTACTGTCTAGTAAAATGGGATATTCCTTAATTACATCTGGAGACGTTAATGATCATCAATTACTAGATTGGGGCTTTGAACAAGTTAATAAGGGAGAGTACAGACTTGAGCACGTTAAACAAGAAAAGCTAGACAAAGTATGGGAAGTTAGAGAGCCAATCTGGCAAGATATTATAAAAAATAATAAAGATTTGTGGAAATTCTAATAGATCTAGATACTCCTCATTCTTGTATTTGTACTCTTCTAAAACCTTAATTGCATTCATGGCATTTGAGGTTTTTTGCATTTCCAGAATTTTGTTGACTTGTATTTAACCTCTTTTTTAAAAAAGGAACGATAGTACTATAAAAATTATATTAATTTACATGTTAATTATTTCCTGCGTATAACTTTGTTTATTGTAATTTAGTATGAATTAGGCTGCATTCCTTTGATGGTTAAGGGAGAAGGGCGGGCATTATAATTTCACAAAACGAAGTATGAAGTCCTTTAAATTAAAAAAGTTAGTATGAGGGTTTTGTCGAAAAAAATCGAATCTCAACAACTATAGTAAAATAGTCTCAAAAAACCTTTAGAATTGTTGTTATAAAAGCATTTTAACGCGTTGACGTGCTTAAAAAAACTGTGGTACTTTTTCGTAGTATAGAATTTGACAAAATATGCACAGAAAAGTCTGTTGATGGAGTGGAAGTTAAAAAATGATTGATGCAAAGAGAAAAGCACTCATATTTTTATCATTAGCATTTATATTAGCAATTGTTACAGCTGGACTAATACTTAACGAGATTAAACAGGCTCAAACGGCTATGGGTGAGACAGTTGAAGTGGCTTCGGCTAGTAAAGACATCGGATCAAACCGTGAGATTAGCGAAGATCAGATTGAATGGATTGAAATGCCTAAATCCAGTGTTGTGCCCTCATTTATCCAAAGAAAAAATGATCTAGATAAGAAGATTGCCCTCGTTAATATAAAGAAGGGCGATATCCTCTCCAAGAACATGTTGAGAGGGGATGTTGATATCCCGGCAGATCACCGTGTTGTAATGTTGAACCCTACGGAGAATGTGCTGATTGATGAAGAAGTTACGCCAGGTGACATTGTAGATGTCATTGTATCAACAGAGGAAAAAGAAGGTCTGAGAACACAGCGCCTCCTTAAGAATGTATCTGTCGTTCAAGCGGCAACAATGCCAACGAAAGATAATCCTGATGCAAAACAAATAAAGGTTTCTTTAACTGTTCAAGATGCAGAGCAATTGATTCATTACCAAAACAAAGCGAAACAAATTCGTGTGTTGCTTGTAAACACCATTGCTGAAGAGCCAAGCGAACCAGCGAAAGAAACAACAGCTCCTGAGAAGGCTCCTGCAAAACAGCCGGCTCAAGAAAAACCAAAAGCTCCAGCACCAACACCAGCTCCAAAGCCTGAACAACCCTCATCCAAGCCAGCGAACTAATGGATGATGTTAAGAAAGGAAGTCTAGTCATTCATGAATAAATTAAAAGCACTCATTATATCTACCAATGGAAATCTCATTACACATATAAAAGGTTTGTGTGAAAAGCACTCAATTGATGTTGAAAGTATATCCGAATGGAAGAAGTCATTTTCCGATACGTCTACATATTCCTATTACTTTATTGATGAAGAGACCGTTACAGATGATCAAAATATTTCCGTCCATTCTTTAAGCTACCTGATTGGAATCGTGCAGAATCCTTCATTTGAAATGGTCAGGTCTTGGATGAACAAAGGTGCAAATGATGTTGTTGTACTGCCAGAAGATAGTAACCGGCTAGATGAGTTTATCCAAAATACAAAAGAAACAGCTCAAGCACGTGAAACGAACTATACCAATGCTGGAAAAATTGGTGGTAAGGTCAGTGCATTTTATAGTGCGAAGGGCGGTTCAGGCAAAACATTCCTAGCAGCTGCCATCGCGCAAGCTTTGCAAGTACGACATGATCAAAAAGTAATTGTTATTGATCTGAACGCACAATTTGGTGGTTTAGAGTCCATGTTAGGGTTAGAAGTAAGCCGTTCATACGCTGACTTGCAGCCTGTAGTAAAAGAGCTTGGCATTCACCATATCGAAAATGTAGCTTTTAAGGATGAAAGAACAGGAAATCTTGTCATGCTAAGTCCAGCTAATCCAGCAAAAGCGGAAGATATTACAGAAGAGTTAATCTCCAAGCTGATTCGTATTTGCCGTCAAAGTTTTGATCATATCATTCTCGATCTTCCATCAAGTATCAATACGGTAAGTTTTACGGGACTAAATGAAGCAGCTCATATCTATTACGTTCTTACACCGGACAGCCCAGGATTAAAAGCTTATAAAACAGCTGAAGATGTATTTCAGCGATTCCAATTGGGCAATAAAGAAAACCTATCTGTCATTATTAATCGCGCGCACGCGAAGAACGAGTTAACAGAAAAAGATTTAGCTGAAGTTGTACCGCGTCCTATTATCGGTAAAGTGAGAGCCGACTTCTTTAACATTCAGCCTAATATCAACATGGGAACACCTTTTTACTTAAAAAAGAAAGAGAAGCCAGGATCTAAGGCTTTGAAAGATATTGTTCAACTCGTAGAAAAAAGCATGAAGTAGGTGATGACTGTGTCCTGGTTAAAAACAGCTGCACAACAGAATGCTACCAATGATAACTGGGATATTAATGACCAGAGTATCGACCATTGGGTGAAGCATTTTAAGTCAAGGTTAATAAAAGAAGCTAATCTTGAATCCATAACGGTGTTAACTCCTCAAGAGAGAAAACAGACGATCGAGCGTTTGATTTCTCAAATGATCCAAGAAGAACGAATCATCATTCCGCAGATGGAGATTGAGGAAATTATTGATCAGATCATCAATGAGTCTGTTGGTTATGGTCCGCTGGAAGTACTTCTGCAAGATGATTCGATTACAGAAATTATGGTGAACGGTCCGAGGGAAGTTTTCATAGAAAGAAACGGAAAACTTGAAAAAACGAATATACGGTTTAAGGATAATCAGCATGTTAGGCATATTATCGATCGTATTATTGCTCCTCTTGGCCGAAGAATAGACGAGAGTTCACCAATGGTAGATGCAAGGTTGCATGACGGCAGCCGTGTGAATGCCATTATTCCTCCAGTAAGTTTAGACGGACCATCAATGTCCATTCGTAAGTTTAATAAAAAGCCTTTTACTTTGCAGAACCTGTTATCTTTTGGGACGTTCTCTGAGGGGATGGGAGAATTCCTGCAAACGGCTGTAAAAGCGAAATGCAACATGTTAGTATCCGGGGGAACAGGCAGCGGTAAGACGACGTTACTTAACGTATTGTCAGATTCGATCCCACTTGGTGAACGTATCATCACGATTGAGGATATGGCCGAACTGCGATTCTCATACAACAACTTAATTAGAATGGAAACAAGACCTCCCAATATGGAGGGAACAGGCGAGATCACGATACGCCAACTCGTAAAGAATGCGTTGCGTATGAGACCCGATCGTATTATTGTCGGAGAGGTGCGTGGAACAGAAGCGCTAGATATGCTTCAAGCGATGAATACCGGTCATGAAGGATCTCTTACAACTGTCCATGCCAACACACCAAAGGATGCACTTGGCCGATTAGAAGCGATGGTCATCATGTCAGGACTTCCGCTAACCGTAGATGTCATTCGAGGATATTTTGTAGGAGCGCTCGATCTCATCGTTCAGACAAATAGACAAACGGATGGAAAAAGAAAGATTACCAGTATAGCAGAACTAGTTGAAGTGGATGGACAAGTGCATGTGAAAGATATTTTTAAATATGTACAGCAAGGTGTAAAAGAAGATGGCTCTGTTATTGGGCAATTCGAAGCAACGGGTTATGTCCCTGAAGCTCTTAATAAAATTAAAGCTTTTGGTCTAGAAGTTCCAGAAAACCTGTTCGAGAGAGGGGCGATGAAATAATGGCTGCGTGGTTATCCCTTTCTAGTACTTTTATTTTCTTCATATTAGCATTCTATTATTTCAGAGTTGCCTCAAGTAATAAAGATACAAAGAAAAGAGTTGCGACATGGTTTGAAGGAGAAAGAAAGATTGAAAGAAAAAGTGTTGTACTGCTCATCGGAGACAAGTACGACAAATCAGAGCTTGCGGAAGATCTCCAAAGAAAACTAGTGCAAGCAGATCTAAAATTAAAGCCTTCTGAATACATGGGCATCTATTTTATGACATTTGCATTTATCTGGTTTGTGAATCACTTTTTGCTGAAGTTAGATTTTCCTTTAGATGCAACACTAGCTTATTTCATCGTTTGGTTAGGTTCTAAAATGTTCCTGAATTCGAGACAGAATAAAAGAAGTGAAAGTTTCAATAAACAACTGCCAGAAGTGTGCCGGATGATGAGTAATGCGATTAAAGCCGGTCTAACGATACCTCAAGGAATTGAGTTAGTCGGAAGAGATATTAAAGCACCTGCTGGCCCTGAGTTTCAGATGATGGATCAGCAGCTCAGATTAGGTGACGATTTTGAAGAAGTAATGGATCGTTTTAGAGAACGGGTGCTAAGTAAAGACCTGAACATCTTTGTGAGTACCATTCTCATTCAGCGTAAAGTAGGGGGAAACCTCACTGAAGTACTTTCTCTAATGGCACAAACGCTGGAAGAACGAGCAAGAGTAAATAAAGAAGTGGATACGGTAACAGCTGAATCGAAGTTCGTTGCTTATATTCTACCGATTATGCCGCTTATGATGGCGATGATGATGAACTTGTTCATTCCAGGATTTCTAAATCCGCTGTTTACTCCTTTAGGACTTATTCTTCTAGCTGTATTCTTAGCGATGCAAGGGTTCGCCTTCATGCTCATAAAAAAAGTTACAAAGATAAGGGTGTAGCGGTATGAATCCAAATACGAGTTCACTAGCTGTATTGGCCATCGCCTTCATATTATTATTTCTATTGATAAGCTTTATCTACATTTGGATCTTTATAGCTAAGAAATCCAATCTTCATAAAGCATTAAAAATGGAAAAGAAGAAAAAGAAGCAAAAAAGAAGCAGGTCCGGCTTGTTTATGGATCCGTTGTTAAAAGCCGCGGATTATGCGAAACCAACAGCCGTAAAATATACATTTTTTACGAATAAATCCCAGGAAGAACGATTACTGGTACTAGCTGGAAGTCCGTATAGTTTAACGCATGAACTTTTTCATAGCCTTCGTTTTGTCCTGGCTTTAGGACTTCTCATGTATTCTGTGCTTTATTTACTGCTAGGACTGCCTTTTGGTTTAATGGGAATGCTTTTTCTTCCGCTGATCGGTTACTTTGGTCCGATCGTCTGGTTGAATTTAAAAGCAAAAGACAGGCAGGAGCTCATCAGTGCTGCGATGCCAGATTTCCTCGATACCGTCAGCGTTACCTTATCAGCAGGCGTTGGAATCGATCAAGCATTGCATCAAGTTACTAAGCAATTTGACGGCCCCTTAATAGAAGAAATAGAGCAATTTAATCGAGAAGTAGATTTAGGTGTTCCTCGAAAAACAGCTTACATGAATCTTTTAGCGAGGAATAAGTCAAAGGAGCTGGAGATGCTGGTTAACTCCTTGCTTCAAGGACAAACATTGGGAGTACCGGTTTCAACGACATTTAGACTGCAAGCAGAAGATCTGCGTGCTATGAGAGGATTTAAGGCAAAAGAAAAGGCTGCAAAAGCAAGTCCTCAGATTACACTGATCACTACATTTTTTGTAGCACCAGCCGTTTTTGTACTGATTATTGGATTGTTATTCTTAAATGTTGTGTATAACCCTGGCGCTTTTGGATTAGATATATTATTCGATTAGCCAGATGTAAAAATAAAAGGCTGTTTTCGTATTCATTGTTGCTTTTGAAGTAGTTGATCTCCGTTTCAGATGCTCGCTTTCCGCGGGGCAGGCGGTGAGCCACATTGATAACGTTTCACTTTTAAGTGTCTCACCTGTCTAGTTGCAGTGGCTAGCCCCTCGAGGTCAAAAGTTAAATGGCTCAGAAGGCAAAGTGCGCCTTCAAATCCATCTAACTTTTGCTTGTCGGGGCTGAACGAGCCACTTCCGCTTTTTCGGACTGCCCGCCTGTCCCGCAGGACAAGGAAGGCTTCAGCAGCGACACATCGCACGAAGAAAATTTGAAGTTTAATTTTCGAGGAGTCTCGCACCTTGCACTCCAATCAACTAATCATAGAAGACAAAATGTAAAAGCAACAATCTTTTAGAAAAGAGCTAATCAAAGAAACTAAAACTAAGGGAGAGATTTTCATGATGAACAAATTATATGCTAAGGCACAAAACAAGATGGAAACATACAAAGGATATGTAAAGAACGAAGAAGGCGCGCAAGCACTTGAGTGGATCGCATTAGGTACTGTTGTTATCGCTGTTATGGCAGCAATCGCTACAGGTGTTTCTGGAAACGCAAGTGGTTTAGGACAGGCTATCATTAGCAAGTTAACTCAACTTATCAATGGTATTAACTAATTCCAGATGAAGCGGCTAAACTTTAAAAAATACGTTCAAAACCAGAAGGGATCACAGCTAATCGAATTTGTGGCTGTGTTTCCTATGGTTATATTCGCCATGCTTTTCATATGGCAGATGGCACTAGTGGCATATACCGTTGTCGTTTCAGAAGCAGCAGCCAGGGATGGTGCTCGTGTCGCTTCTGTAGAAGGTGATTATCAAGCGACTGTTCAAAAATCAGCATCTGGACTGGATGTTCGTGCAACACATAGTTATGGAAGCAGTTCATACGGAGAAGAAGTAACCGTCACCGTTACCTCCAAAGTACCAACTGTATCTATACCTTTTGTAGGTAGAATCAATTATTCACTCAATGCGGATGCAACCATGCCGATGGAGGAGGATGAAGCGGATGAAGATTAAGCATGTTGATAATGAAAAAGGAAGCACCCTTTTAGTTGTCATGGGGTTATTAATAGCCTCGATCTTCATTAGCTTCATCTTTTTTGATTTCTTTACGACGTTTGCGACAAAACGCGTAAGTCAAACAAGTGCTGATGCAGCAGCTCTTGCGGCCTCTAATGAAGCAAAAAAGGTTTATGATGAAGAACTGTCTAAAGAGTTGAAAGACCGCATGGAGAAATTAAAAAAAGATGCGGATAAAGAGAAAGATAAAGAAGGCAAAGAAGAGGGAGAAGAACCTCCTGTTGAAGATGATGGTTTATTAGGAGGTATCTTTGATGGAGTAGGGAAAGAAATGCCTCCCGATTTAGAGGAATGGCTTGAGGACCCAAGTGTCGATGTAGATTTAAATGATGCGCTTAAATATTTGTTTGAAGAAGATGAAGTTAACGATATCGCTTGCGGTGCTATCAATGAAAATCGTAACCGTATTGAAGAAGCCGCTAGGTATTATGCAACCAAAAATAAAAGCGATGACGTTGAGGTCGAATTCTTCTATAACAACGCTTTTCAAATCTATGTAGAAGTAAAAAAAGGAGCTGAATTCGTGACTGTTGATGAAGAAGCATTAGGAGATAACAATCAGGTTAAAGCAAATGCTTCTGCAGTCATTCAGGCACCTAAAGGAATGAATATCGTTTGTAATTAAGGATCAGTCCTTTTAACTTATATCTTTCTTAAAGGTAAAACGGGTTAAAATTTTCGTGGAAACTCTTATTAACATCAATTTTGTTCTCAATGATTTTTATTGCGTTATCACTTATGAAAAAAAACTTATAGATTAATAACCATATAAGGAGATCAACCATGAAAACGATGCTGAAAAGCAAGCTTGCTTTAAGAATATTTCTTCTATGCTTAATTGCAGTACTTTCTGCTTGTTCTGATTCTGAATCGGCTTCTACAAAGGAAAAAGAAGAGAAGAAGACAGAAGAGAAAAAAGAAAAGATACCAGAAGCAGCTACTAAAGTGGAAGATATGATTAATGAAGGGCCAGGCTTTGCTCTTGAAAAAGAGAATGAAGAGATAAAGAAACAGCTAGAGAAATATCCTAAAAAGTTAAACGGTGAAGACGCATATAATCTAGCTGTTTTTCTTGGAGCAGCTGAACACCAAAAAGTCTTTGAACTATATGATGAATACAATCCTGGGTTTAATGATGTGGAAGGCGGGCCTGGCAGTGATGCTAAACCAAGAAATCTAGTACTTCTTCTAGATTCAAGCGGAAGCATGAACGGAAAAGTAGATGGCGGCGTTAAGATGGATTTGGCTAAACAGGCCATCTCTAATTTTGCTTCAAAAGCGAACAAAGAAGATCAGGTTATGCTTCGCGTTTACGGACATAAGGGTACAAGTAAGGACAGTGATAAAAAGCTGTCATGTGAAAGCCATGAGGTGGTTTATCCATTATCGAGCTATGATCAGGGTAATTTTTCTGATTCACTAAATAAGTTTAAGCCTGCTGGGTGGACGCCGATCGCTGGATCCATTCAACAAGTGGAAAAAGATTTAGCTGGTCAGGCGAATCCAGGCATGGAAACGCTTCTTTACATAATCAGTGATGGTGTGGAAACGTGTGATGGAGATCCTGTTGAAGCGGCACGCGCGCTGCACAACTCTTCTCTAAAAGCTCAAGTGAACATCATCGGATTTGATGTTGATGATAAGGGCCAACAGCAATTGAAAGCTACCGCAGAAGCAGGCGGTGGCGAATATAAAACAGTGCGTAATGCGAGCGAGCTTAACAGTATCTTTAAAACATTAATGGAACAAGCATGGGAAGGAATCAAAAAAGATCAGTGGGCAGCGAACTCTGGTACACAAGTAAACTATGCTTATGTAGATAAATTAGAAGTATTGAACGAATTGAAATTCAGAGTATCTGATGTTGTCTCAGCAGAGGCAATGGGACTAAGTAATATGATAGGTGCCATGGAACAAGAAAAGATGATTACTTTAGAAGAGGCAGAGAAAGCAAGAGCTAAGGTGAATGAACGAGAAGAAAAAATTAATACGTATAATGAAGAGAAGTTTGAAGAGCTTAAAAAGCAAACGGATGAAGAGAAAGATAAAGCTTTTAAACAAATTAATGATTCTTCACAAAACTAACGAACAACTTGAGAGATGGAAACCCCATCTCTTTCTTTTTGAATAAACCCCGAGGAGAGTAAAGAAATGAAAAACAAGATTACGAGTTTTCTTCTGATTTCCATGGTTCTGGCACTAACCGCTTGTAGTCCTGATCAAAACTCTTCTACTAAACCATCAATAGAAGAGAAGAAGGACAAGTATACAACTCTTGCTGAGGAAGCGAACACAGAGGAAAAGCTTGAGAAGCTAGAACTCCTTCCGTATGCAGAAGAAGTGGAAGCGACGATATCCAGCCCCAAGTACAAAGAGTTTACAACAAACTCAACCGTACTCATTAAAGGTAAGGCGAAAAGGTACAGCGGTTTTAAGTCTGACCATGTATGGATCAAGGTGAGAAGTGATGAAGATGGACCAAATGGACGCGAATTCAGTTATTACGCACCTATAAAAGAAGGTAAGTTTGAACAGAAGGTCCAGCTGTTTAACGGAAAAGGTAATTACTCCGTTAAGGTGAGTGTGCCGAGTGATACGGCTGAAGACTATTATTACGACATTGCCTCATTTGATGTGGAAAACGTGAACCCTGAGATCAAGCGAGATGTTGCGTTTACGAAGAACGCTTATAAACACGATTTAGTGTTAAATAATTCCATAAATGGGTATATGGAAAGAGATGGTTTCTTCGAGTTGGCTGGTGAGATTGCGGATTCTAGTGTAAAGCAGCTTATGGTGGAACTTAAAAAAGACAGTGAATCTACCAAGGTTATGATTCCGGTTAAGGACGGGAAATTCACGAAAAAAATCCCTCTTTATTATGGTGAAGGAATTCATGAAGTTCAGATCATGACACCAAAAGAGGGAATGACAGATTTTTATTCGGAAGCGGCAAATCTGTTTGTTAAAAATCTATCAAGTGATACCTTTCAACCTATTAATTACTCTTCGGCATATAAAGAAAAAGGATTTAACCTGGAAACCCCTGAAGTCAGCGGTGAAAAGGCAGATCTAGCATATACAATCAAAGGAAGTGTCGATCCTAGTGGAAAAGACGCGAACAAAACGGATGTTGTTTTTGTACAAACCACAAAGGGTGACTTGAAAGCCATGTATGCCATTCCAGTTAAAAACAATAAGTTTGAAGGCGAGTTCTTCCTGCGATTTGGACCTGGTGAGTATGAGATTTCTGTTATGGCTCCTGATTTTATGTCGACAAATGGGTATATGCAGTATTTTGTTGGGGTTGCTGGATTTACGGTAGAGAACACAAATGCACAAGATCAGCGATTTACGCTGCCTTCAAGAGGAATTCAATCCGATGCACCTGAGATCAAAAATTTAGCAGCTCAACTGACGAAGAATAAGAAGACTGAAAAAGAAAAGGCGCTTGCTGTATATGAGTATGTAGCTAAAAACGTAAGCTATGATGTGGATAAGTTAAATAATCGTACATTCGAGTTTGACGACAGTGCATTAAAAACGCTGTATGAGAAAAAAGGTGTTTGTCAGGACTTTGCATACTTAGCGATAGCTCTTTTACGTGCAAGCGGGATGGAAGCGCAGGTGGTAACGGGATACGCTGGTCAAAATCATGCGTGGGTAGAGACGAAAGTGGACGGACGCTGGTTGACGATGGATCCAACATGGGGATCAGGTTACTTACAGAACAACAAGTTCGTACCAAAATTCACGATGGAATACTTTGATCCAAAACCAGCAGAGTTTCAAAAAACACATAAAAAGGAAGAAGTGGAGTTCTAATTAAATATTTGAGGTGCCAGTTATGTCTAAAAAAGAAAAGCGATGGAGACGAGTCTATTTATTTCTTTACATCTTAATTTACGGAATGGTTGCACCGTTAAGTTTAATTCTCTTTTTTATAGGAGAAGAATCATTTCCGTTTTTTATCATTCCAGTCGTACTGGCACTACCAGCTATGAAGCACAATCATATCCAGAAGATTAGAGAAAAAGAGATGGGTGCTTAGTCATTCATTGAGGTAGAGGAGAGGAAAATGAATCGGTCTACAAGTTTTGTGCTAGCGCTAATTTTATTTGTCATTCTTCTATTAACAGCATGCTCAACCGAAAAAACAGCATCGGACTCAGAACCAAAGAAAAAAGAGCCTAAAAAAGAGACAGTTGAAAAAGCGCCGACTGAACCTGAAGAGATGGTTAAACAGGGTGCTGGTGAGCATTACGAAAAGGTAAAGGATCTTGAAGGTGATGATTTAGATAAAGAAATTAAAGAACTTACGAAAGACTTCCCAAAAGATATGAAAAGTGAGGATGCCTATAATCGAATCATTGCAGCATTCGCGGCGGATCATCAGCTAGCTTTTCAGGAGTTAGAGGACTTTGACATTACGTTTGAAGAAGTAGAGGCGTACGAGAAGTATAGTGAAGAAGATGGAGAGGAAAAGAAAGAAGGTCCTCTTAATGTAGTTATCCTTTTAGATGCCAGTGGTAGTATGGCAGGAAAAGTTTCAGGAACGGATAAGATGACAGCTGCGAAAGAAGCGCTAAAGAAGTTTGCAGGTGGCTTGCCTGAGGACGCAAACGTTATGCTGCGTGTTTACGGTCATAAAGGAAGTAATGATGATAAGGACAAGAAGTTATCATGTGAGAGTACAGAAGTCATGTATCCGTTAAGGGCTTATGATGCAGGTGCTTTCCAACAATCTCTTTCTAAGTTCAAGCCAACAGGTTGGACGCCACTCGCGGCATCTATTGAAGCGGCAGAAAAAGATCTTCAAGGCAAAGAAGGAAACAACGTCATTTATATCGTGAGTGATGGAATCGAGACATGTGACGGAAATCCGATAGAAGCGGCGAAAAAACTGCATGAATCGAATATTCAGGCAGAAGTAAACATCATCGGTTTTGATGTAGATAACGAAGGACAACAGCAACTTAAGGCAGTAGCCGAAGCGGGTGGAGGAGAATTTCAATCCGTTTCATCACAAAAAGAGTTATTTGATGAAGTAGAGTCGAACTGGTCAAAGGCGATGCACAATACGAGAATTAACTGGGACTCTTCTATGGATATTAATGATATTAATTGGAGCAGCTCACGTAAATTCATGGACCTCCGCAAGATTTATACAAAAACGGTTATTGATAGCGTTCGAGATGAACAGTCCCTTTTACAAGATGTTAAGTTGAATTTGAGAGATCGGAAAAAACTTACAGATGAAGAAATGAACAAGCTTGATGATCTGATTCGAGAAAGAAATGAAAAGCTTATGGAATATGCAAAAGAAAAACACGATACAAAAAATGCAGCGCTTAAAGCAGAAAGAGACCGTGTAGTTAAACTGATTCAAGATTATGCTAAGGAAGCTAGAACTAATTAAAAAAATTGATAAGAGGTAATTAGCCCGGTTTTATTACCGGGCCTTTTATTATGTTTAACAACCGCACAATTAGAGAAAAATGAAACAAGAGAAAGGCGGGATTCATACATGAGCTATGAAGATTTGGCATTACATACAGATAAGTATCAAATTAATATGATGTACGCCCATTGGAAAAATGGAACGCATAATAACATTCGAGTATTTGAAGCCTTTTTCCGAAAAAATCCGTTTAAGAGCGGTTACGCCGTTTTCGCGGGGCTAGAGCGGATTATTCGCTATTTGGAGCACCTTCAATTTACTGAGGAAGACATCGAATACTTAAGAACACAAGAAGAGCGATATGAGGAAGGTTTTTTGGAGGAATTAAAAAGCTTCAACTTTACGGGTGAGTTATTCTCTGTAAAAGAAGGAACGGTTGTTTTTCCGAATGAGCCGTTAATCCGTATAAAGTGCCGGGTGTTTGAAGCGCATCTTTTAGAGACAGCCCTTCTTAATTTTATGAACTACCAAACTCTGATTGCTACGAAAGCTGCCCGGATTCGTCATGTAACCCCCGATGATCAATTGATGGAGTTTGGAACACGTCGTGCACAGGAAGCGGATGCAGCGATTTGGGGTGCGCGTGCCGCATACATTGCTGGTTTTGATGCAACTTCAAACATGCGTGCCGGGAAGCTCTTCGGAATTCCTACTAAAGGAACGCATGCACATGCATGGGTTCAAGACCACGATACAGAAGAAGAAGCTTTCGAAAGGTTCGCTGCGGCACTGCCTGATCAAAGTATTTTGCTAGTGGATACGTACAATACTTTAAAAAGCGGAGTACCTAACGCAATAAAGGTCGGCTTAAAGATGAAAGAAGCGGGTAAATCGCTAAAAGGCATCCGGTTGGATAGCGGTGATTTGGCTTATCTTTCAATACAGGCACGCAAAATGTTAGATAAATCGGGACTTACCGATGTAGTAATCATCGCAAGTAATGACTTAGATGATGATGTGATTACAGACTTAAAGGCACAAGGTGCTAAAATCACATCATGGGGAGTCGGTACGCAGCTTATTACAGCAGCCGACCAGCCAGCACTTGGCGGTGTTTATAAAGTGGTAGCAAAATTTGAAGATGGAGAGTACGTCCCAACCATTAAGATTTCATCTAATGTAGAGAAAATCACTACACCTGGCTATAAAAAGGTATACCGTATTATTAATGCAAAAGGAAAAGCGGAAGCGGATTACATCGCAATGGATGATGAGGTGCTTCCTGAAAAAGATATTAAGCTTTTCGATCCGGTGCACACCTATAAAAGCAAGATCGTGTCTTCTTTTACAGCAGAAGAACTGCTTCAGCCTGTTTATATAGAAGGAAAACTTGTATATGAGCTTCCTAAATTAGAAGAAATTCGCCGTTATCATCAGGAACAGCTTCAATTGTTCTGGCCTCAGCATTTAAGGAGACTGAACCCGCAAGAGTACTTTGTCGATCTTTCTGTAGAAGTGTGGAGAACCAAAAACGACCTTTTAGAGAAGTATTCTTTATAGGTAATGAGCCTCTTTTCGACATGAAAAGAGGTTTTTTAATAAAATCTTTAAAAAAGCGTTGACGGTCGGCCATATCGCTGATATAGTAATAAACGTTGTTGCTTTTCTTACATAACGTTCGACAAAAACAAACATAAACTTTTAAAAAAGTTGTTGCTTCGCAAGAAGATATGTGTTAAGATAGTTTTTGTCGCTGCTTTAAGAGAGTGACGCGATAAAGAAAAAAGTTCTTTGAAAACTGAACAAAAGAAATAGGTAAGGAATTAAGAATTAATTCCGTCAGTTTTAAAATCGAGCA